>JAJSAH010000009.1 GCA_024274875.1 archaeon | reverse complement strand
CGGCACTTTATATACTCCTGTTTACAGGGAATGCACTTCACCTACTGAATTTACTTTTGGAGTTTTGTCATTCACAGGTTATGCAGCTGGATTGTACGCAAACCTAACAATATATGACCAGTCAGATCCAGAGGGAGGATCTTTGCAATCAAGGACATTTGAGCAGATAAAGTTCTATGCAAATTATTCAAACGCAACTTCCGGAGAGTCCATAGATGATTCTATAGGCAATTGTACGATTAACTTCACAGATGCTTCGGGAATACGCATGGATTATAACATTACTTCCGGTTTGTGGGAGTATAATAGGACATTTAGCGCTGCTGGCACATACAACTGGAATGTCACGTGCAATTCAACGACTGATTTCGAAACATTAACTGCTACGGATGACATCACAATCACGCAGGATTGCGTGAACCTCAGCGACAGCTCCACATGGCCGCCAGGGTTTTCTGGGAGCGTAGGCGACTATTATTTGATAAACGATCCAATGGACATTTCGCTGTGCAAGGATACTTACTCAGTTTCCGCATCCTCATATGATCTTGCATTCTACATAAATTCAAGCAATGTGCAGATAAACCTGAACGGAAGTTTGATAAACGGCTCGGGCTCCGGAACCTGCATGTATTTAGTTCCTGAGAAATTCCTGCAAAACATAACTATTGAAGGCGGAACCATTCAGAATTATTCATACGGTGTGTATAAGGACAACGCAACTGACAACTTGACCGTGCGCAACATAACATTCTCAAGGTTTTATTCAAGCCCGTCCGCTCCTGGCTACGGCATCGCTTTGGGATTGGATGATACGATTATATCACAGAACAATTACACCCACATTTACATAATTAACAACACATTTTCAGATTTTAAGACCGTGTACGCCTCGCCATCAATCGCCGCATTCACTACTAAAGACGCAGGAAAGTTCATGCATGTTCTAATATCCAACAATACCATTACTGGTTTCAACGCTACTAATGTATCTCCTTCAGGGGATTTTGTGAAACTGCAAGCATTGCAAATAGAGGCTCCGTTATCATTTCCTTCATCTTTTTGGAATATAACGCTTGAAAACAATGCATTCTCAAACTTTTACATAGATGCAAATGAATCAAGCGACTCCACAATATCAGCAGTATGGCTGCTCAACGCATCAAACATCACTATAATAAACATATCTGCGTCGTCGTTTGAGCATTCACCGCGCCTTGATTCCAGAATTTTTGTCACGAAAGGCGTATTGTCGACAGGCAGCCGCGCAATTGATATATACAACTCAACATTTGCCGGAATTGATATACCAATTATTTTTGAATCGCAATCAAACAATTCAATTGTTGATGGAAATTCATTTTACAACGCATCTGTAGCATTTGTGTATGTAACAGAAAGCGGAAATAACATCACAATCTCGAACAATTATATGCATAATCTCACCGACAGCTCTGTGCGCACTGGCGCAATCACGCTTTATAACGGTGCTGCTAACTGCAAAGTGCATAACAATACAATTGATACGGTTAGGTTAGGAATTGATGTTGAAAACTCAAATTACAACGATATTTCATACAACAATATCACGAATCAGCAGTCATCATTCCTTGATGTTGGCGGCATATATTTGTATTCCTCATCTTACAACAATCTTACTTTTAATGCAGTTAACCTTACTCACCGCGGCATTTATTTGTACACTTCATCCCAGTATAACTTAATACAAAACAACACTTTGAACAACAACACAATAGGTTTGGATTTGGATGCTGGATCGCATAACAACACAGTTTACAACAATACGATGGATTACAATGATTACGGGTTCTTCATTGAGGACAGCAGTGACAATGAGATTATAGACAATTACGCAAGGGAGAACAAATATGTTGACTTTTATTATGTTGAGTTTAGTGTAATTGCATTAGACAATGCGCCTACCTGCAGCAATTCCATAGTAAATTTAGTAGGTTCAGGGAACAGACCAGTACAGGTATTCAACAGCACAGTTACCATCTCAGATCAAACATATGCTGAATTGGTTCTGTGCAACGCTGACAACTCGCAGCTGACAAACATCACGATAAGAGGTTCTGACACATACAGAAACAACGGATTCTTTGTTTTAGGGACGGATCATGCGAACATAAGCATTGTGAATTCATCCAACACATACATGGGCATCCGCACGGAATTTTCATTTGACACGAACATAAGCGATGCATATGCTCATAACAATGTTGACAGCGGCATGTATGTATTATCGTCTGCAATCACAACTGATAATATCACTCTCTCAAATAATGACAATTATGGCCTGTATGTTGAGAGCACGATTATGCAGGTTCCATACAGAAGCCATATTGCTAATGCGACGATATTCGGCTCAACCTATGGCGCATACTTGTCTGATGCAAACTCATCTGCATTCACCAATTTAACAATATACAATGCAACAGTTGGATTGTATTTAGAGGTAAACAGCTCCAACAACACATTCTCTGATTTGCGCATCAATGATGTCGATTATGGCATATACTTCAACTACACTTCTGATGATGGGAATGGCCGTTCAACGAACAACACATTTTCAGGTTCGTTTGTGCGAAACGCAACATATTATGTCTACTATTATGACGATACCTGGCCGGCAGGCTCTTACAATAATTTCACGAATTTCACGCTGTGCTATAATTCTTCTGATGTTGGTTGCATAACATTTGATTTTGCCAACACAACATATGCAAAGTTGCAGTCTCAATCAAACATAATATTGAATTCAACCTTTGTTTCTTTGAACGACAGCGATGCAAACGCAACTCAGTTCAACAAATCAGCGAACATAACTGTTTCAGTGGATTCGTGCACCGACCCAAGCACATATACAGTTTATAGATTGTCTGGCTTCCCGCAGACGAGGGATGAGATACTTTCGGGCGGATCAGTGTATAGCACTTTGGCGAAGGAGTGCTCTTCTGCAACCTCGCTAAAATTCGGTGTTTCATCATTCAGCGGCTATGCGGTGCTGAGTGGCGTATGCCAAGTGTATTGCTCATCGTGCGGCGAATGCGATGTTGCTGTAGATACGCCCAATAGATATGTATGCTTAAACAACGACATATACAATTACACTAATAATTATAACTGCATCGGGTTCGGTGCAGATAATGTGACGCTTGATTGCAGAGGTTACAATGTTACGGGCAACAAAACAAAAACAGAGCAGTATGGTTTGACTATGAGCGCGAGGTATAATATAACTATAAAGGGTTGCGATATATACAATTTTTCAGCCAACGGCATTCTCTTATCTGAAGCGAATGCTTCAGTGGTGTATAACTCATCCGTGCACAATACTTCGCGCGTTGGAATAGAGATGATTAATTCAACAGCAATCACTCTCGATTTATTGAAGTTATTCTCAATAGACAGTTCAGGCATATTTGCGCGCAACAGCTCATTTGAATTGCTGAATTCCGAGATATACAATGTTTCGGCCAACGGCGTGAAGCTGAATACTGAGAGCGGCGCGAACATAACCAACAATACAATTTATTCCGTTGGGGAAAGCGTTATAGATATTTTGAATTCGAGCAGGCTCATAAACATTTCTCAGAACATTCTTTTAGATAAGAAAGTGATGTCTGTTAACTGCACGAACGCAGTTTATGAGTTCAATAACTTTACGGGTTCCGATACATATGGCATCATTATGCTTCGCTCTGGAAACATCTTGTTTAATGAAAACAACTTCACCAATGCGGCAATTGCGGGTGTGATATCCGTATATTCCAACTTTACATTTTTGGATAATAATATTGCAGCCAACAACAGCAAATATGGCATAGTGCTTGAAAGCTCTCCCAATGCAGTGTTGAACATTTCTGAAGTTGAAAACAATAGTTTTGGCAAGGTTGCATACATGTGGATTACGCAGGTGCACACATTAAACTCAACAGATATAACGAAAGCCATACCAAGCACGGTTGAAGTTGCAAACAGTACAGGAGGTACGGGCGCATACGATTTATTCATGCTCACTCCATTATCAACGATCAACACAAACGCAAGCGGTAATTATGATAATCCTTACGATGAAATCGAAGGTTTTGCAGTGTATGAGAATATAACGCTCAATGATACATCAGTAGTTTACTTCAATCCATACGATTTTGAAGCGCGCAACTCAACTGTCAGGTACTCCGGCTACAACGAGTCGCTGGTTATTCCAACTGTAAATCCGGGCGGTGACAGCGGTCCTGTAAACATTTACATATACTTATATCCTGACTGGGATCTCACAATTTTCGTGAATGGTGTTGAAACAACAACATTGCAGAATTCAGGAGAACCATACAATGTTACCGTTAATGTAATGTATATTAACGGAAGCCCAGTTGGCGATGCGAATGTGCGCATATATGAGGAGAACGGATACTTGCCGTTCAGCCTGCCACAGTACATAGACACAAATGTAAGCAATTATGTTTATGCAAATGCCACTGCTGATGCGTTTGGCAATGTATCATTAACCATTGTTCCAACAGGTGCGTCTGAGATTGATGAAAGCAAGGTAGGGATCTATAACATAACCGTTCGCGCGTATGACGGCGCGCGGTTAAAAGCCAACAAATCAATGTCCGTTACATTAAGAGATCTCCCATATGATGACGGCACAACTCCCCAGGTTTCAAGCAGAGGCAATATAGAATACTTCAACGATTTAGTTGCCAAAGTATACCTAAGAGTTAAGGAATGGTTGCTGTTGGGAGGTGGCGAGAAGTTTGAGATTACTGCATACGATAACGGAACAGTGGTTGGCGCGGATTATCCATTGATTTCTGGAAAGCCGTATGGCGTCAATATCACGGTAAGAGACCACAATACTGGCGCGCCAATATCCAATGCAAAAGTTTATTTAATTGAGAAGAACGGCATACCTCCGTTTGCGCTTCCGCAGAACATAGACAGCAATGTATCCAATTATGCTGTTGGCGAAGCAAACACTTCAAGTGCGGGCTCAGCTTATATAACATTCATACCCACTGGCGGGAATGGCGTTCCATCTGAGTTGGGCCCATACAATGTAAGCTTAGAGGTTTATGTTAATGATGCAAAGGTTGCAAACACCAGCCTTAATGTGACTTCGCAGTCTCTTGACTACACAGCATCTGGCAGTTCAGTGAATGTTTTCAACCAAGGAAATGTTGAATCATTCAACGACAAGATTGCAATAATATATTTGCGAATAAAGGCGTGGTTGCTCAATTAATATTTTTAGATTTATATTATTACTTTTCTTATTAACTTGTATGTTTCCAACAGATCCGAGGCAAATGCAGCAATTGCTCAGGCAGATGGGTATAAAAAGCAAGATGGTTGATGCAAAGCGCGTTGTGATTGAGTGCGAAGGCTCAAACATAATCATAACCAACCCAAAAGTAATGGAGATGAATGTCAAGGGAGAGCTTAACTATAATATAAGCGGTGATGTTAGCGAGGAAGCCTCTGTTAATGAAGAAGATATTGCGCTGATAATGGAAAAGACTGGCGCAACTCGCGAAAAAGCATTGCAGGCGCTTAAAGAAAACGGAGATGTTGCATCTGCAATAGTTGCTCTGAGCGATGCCGAAGCTTAATAGTAGTTCTCCATTAAGCTCCTCTCGCTTATTTCTCCTGCATAATTCGTACGCATCATTTCCGAGATCTTTCTTTTATCTTTCGTTTGCCCTAACACCCAACATAACTTTACATATGCTGTTTCGGGCGTCCAATCGCACAGGTGCCCTAACACTCCAATCTCTTCCAACATTCTTCCAGCAGTATACACATTCAGGTTAATCCTGCCGTATATAGTTTGAGGCGCCATAACCACGCTCACGCCTGATTCAACAAGCTGTTCCAACTGTTTTATGATAGGTTTTGCGTGTTTATCTCCAAAAGGATTGGTTGGCACATGCCCAAGCCCGCTACCTGCAAGCACAATTCCATCATAATCGCTCAACGCCGATATAAATTCAGGTTTTATGTTAGGGTGGACCCATATCAGCGCAACATTTTCATTGAATTTAGGGATAAACTCCATCGTCCCTTGCCTTTCTTTAAACTCATCATCGATGTAAACCAACTCTTTTTTTGAGTAATCAACCCTTGCCACAGGCATTGCGTTTATGCTCTTGAATGCATCTCTCCGCGAAGTATGCATTTTTCTGGCTCTGGTTCCTTTATGGACGAGCGCATACCCATCACTGCTCGCCTCGTGCATGCACACGAACACACCCTTCTTCCCGTGTTTTGCATAATACAATGAATTGAGCAGGTTTTCTTTGTTATCTGATGATCCTCTATCACTGCTTCTTTGCGCGCCGGTGAACACCACAGGTTTTGCAGGGTTCCTAATCATGAACGATACGGCTGCGGCAGTATATCCCATCATATCGGTTCCATGGGCAACTACCACTCCCTTATTTTCTTTCAACTGCTCATGCACAGCTTTCCCGATGATTTTCCAATGTTCTGCATTTATATCTTCAGATAAGACAGACAATACTTTTTTGAACCTCACCTTGAATTTTACACTTATTTCCGGAAACATCTCCTCAAAATCCTGCGTAGTCATAGATGGGAACACTGCCCCGGTTCTGTACTCAACTTTTGATGAAATGGTTCCGCCGCATATAAGCACGGATGTGTCATATGGTTTCTCAACGCATCTTACATCTTTCTTTTCTTTATTAAACCGTTTTATTAACTCAATATCATTATTGAACACAACTCCTATATTATACCCATTTTTCAATTTAACTTCGATAATTTCCGCATCTCTGCAGGGATTCTGTATGAGAATTCCCTCATACTTTTTCCCATTATGCGTTATGGATACTTCATCTCCGATTTTAATTCCATTTTTATTGAGGTATTCGATAATTTTTTTATTATACATGCTCCTCACTCACTACATCTGGAAGCGGCTCTTTTTTGTTCTCAGACATTCCGGTGAGGAAGTTATAAACCAACTCCCCCAAATCATCTATCCAATATCCGCCTTCAAGAACTCCAAACACAGGAATTCCCAGCTCTTTTGCTTTCAGGTGAACTGCTCTCCCGATTTTTAAGTATGTGCGTGGATGCCTGATTCTGCTCACAGTTCCAAAAAATATATCTTTATAGTATGAGTTGAATCCTGCCGACACGCCAATAACATCTGGCTCAACCTCATTGATGAATTTTGATGCGACATCTCTGAACTTCTCATAATATTCTTTATCAGTTATCCATAACCGAGTTTCATAATATCTCATCCGTTTCGTGCTTTCTTTTTCTCTTCCTATGTACGGATATACTGAATCTGCGTGTTGGTGCATTGACAACACATATACTCTCTCATCGTTCACGAAGATGTTGTTTGTTCCGTTGCAGAAATGAGCATCAAAATCTATTATGAGCGCCCTTTTTGCCTTTTTTTCATCAAGCAAGTTCGCAACCGCCACTGCCATGTTGTTTATGTATGCATACCCCCCAAAAAAATCCCTGCCGGCATGGTTTCCTTTTGGTCTTGTCAATGCAAACGAAAATCTTTTGTGTTTAAGCGCGCAGTGTGCAGCGTCAATTGCAGCTCCTGCGGCAAGAGATGCAACACTATATGTGTGCTTGTCTATCGGCTCGTCTGGAAAGTACATATTGATTCGCTTATAATTTTTTATTTCATCAAGATATCTTTCATTATGAACTCTCTCTAAATCTTTGCGTTTTGCGGGCTTTGGCTTCACAAACTTATGCTTTAAATCACTGTTTTTTATGTATTCAACTATTGCAGTCAACCTTTCAGGAGTATCCGGGAACTTCCCCTTGAACTCCAGCATTTTTTCAGAATAATATATATTTGTATATTCGCTCATCCGCACACCCCCAGCATGCCAGCCACATCAACACCTAACACCTCGCCAATGCTGTGCAGCGCGTTGCACAGGCTTTTAAGCACAACATCGCTTATTTTTAACTCTTCTTTTTCTTCACCGCTGTCCACCTCTACCTCTTCTTTCACTGTTTGTTCAGCATCTTCCATTGCATCCTGGCTTTCCTCCTCTTCTTCAAGCACCGCATTTGCAACGATGGTTTTCACCTCATCATTAATTTCATCAATCCTTTCAGAATATGAGCTTATGTTTTTTGCATCTATTTTAAAATTAATCATGCGGTTTATCTCTGCTTTGAGGCCATCTAATTTATGCTTGCTTGATCTGCTTTTCACTTTAAGTTTTGCTTTCTCAATCCTTTCCAATGCATCATCTGCTTTGTTTTTCAGAACTTCATACTGCACGCTGTAAACCTTTATGCGATTCTTCATTGCATTAAGCTCCTGCACATATTCATTGCCTGCATCAATTGCCTCTCTATAACGCCCAGAGCTTTTTAACTGCTTCATTATGCTTGTATAGTTGCTTGCATCACTCAGCATTTCATCGATTTCATCTTCGGTGAATCTCTGTTTTTCGTATTCGTTGCTAACCTCATTGTACAGGTTGAGCACCTGAGAATAAACATTCTGATACATTTCCGCCCGATTGCTAAAATATTCAACTCTCTCATTCATGTTTTTGTGCAATTCGTTCGCTTCAGCAACCACATCATCATAACTCCCTAAAACCATCCACACAGAATCTGCATTCGCGGCTGCATCTTCAGCAGCATCATAATCAATCTCCATCGGCGCGCAGTATGCGATTGAGTACAGGTTGGCATTCTCAAATTCCTCCATCTTATCAATCATATTCTGTATTGCATTTTTAACATCTCTATACTTATCTGCATCCTCGCCATTAAGCGCATCAGCTTTGTTTTTCGCATTCTGTATAGCAGAGTCAACTTCTGCGCGGAGCGTGTTCCATTCAAGTATGCTGTCTATTAAATCATCTCTTATCTGCATCGCGCATAAAGGCACAGCATAACACGCTTTTATACAACTCTCTTTATCATAGCATTCCTTCTTATCAACACCAGTTATGCGCTCGCAATCAGTTCTGTTAGGATATTGGCTTGCATTGAACGCATCTATTCCATCTCTTATCGCATCTGTTTTCACGCTTACTTCGCTTTCTTCAATTAAATTAGTAGTGAAAATGCGCTCAATCTCTCCTTTATCATCGACCAAATTATCGCTTGAATCTATCAACAGCTCTTTCGACCCATCAATAACCACAATCCAGTAGTTATTTCCATCAGCAGTAATTTTCTCGAGGCGAAACTGCTCGTCAGGTTCAGTATAGGATTTTGCAACCTGCGCAGGAGTTGAGTGCGCAAGCGCGCTGAACGCGAGCAATGTTATAATGAACAAGAAGTATGCTCTCATGCACTTAATATGCATATGCATATTTTTATTTGTTTATTATGCCGCGTATCTCTCTGTTTATCTCTTCAACATTTTTTATCCCATCTACCCAGTACATTTTTTCAGCAAAGAATTTTTCATCAAATATTCTTGCATAATTCTCCGATACTTTGCTCAGAAAACCTTCATTCTCAAAAATCTCCTTCTCTCTTCTTATTCTGTTCATGCTTTCTTCAGGGGTTATGTGCATTATTATGACAAGGTCTGGCTCTACGAGCCCAAACTTCCTTATCATCTGTTTGCCTTTTTCATAATCTACACCCTGCGCGCACTGGTATGCTAGCGTTGAGTGCGCATACCGATCAATGAGCAAGGTTTTGCTTGCATTGCCCTTATACTGCTTCAACAACTCCGCATCTTTAAGCATATCCATGAGAAACATTGCGAACAGCGATTCAGCGCCCACACTAAACCCCGCTCTATCTTTCAATATGTTGTTGAACAGCTCCCCATAAACCCCTTTCCTATCAGGATAATTCTTTGCATCAAACCGCATGATTTTAGAGAGTTCGCGTATCTGCGTTCCCTTTCCGCACCCGTCAATCCCCTCAAAAACAATAATCATGAATGGGCCCGCCAGGATTCGAACCTGGGATCTTCTGCACGTCAAGCAGACGTCTTAACCCCTCGACTACGGGCCCGCCTCATTATTTTTAAGGAGGATATTTTTTTAATGTTCGCGCTTACGCTTAAATGATTTCTTAGTTCAATTCAGTTTATGATTAAGGTCAGGCGCCTGTCAAAATCTTTCAATGTTCCCGCAGGGAAATACTTCGTTTTCCCTAGATGGAAAAGCGTTGAAGTTCTGCACGGCATTTCATTCGGCATCAGCAGAGGGGAATTTGTTGGATTGGTTGGACCTAACGGCGCAGGCAAGACTACCACTATGAAAATTCTTTCGGGCATACTTACGCCGTCTTCGGGAGAAGTTATTTTGTCCGGCTATAATCCTCAAAAAAGGAGGTCAGATTTCTTCAAGTCAATAGGCGTTATGTTCGGAAACCGCTCCAACTTGGTATTTGACATTCCTGTAATAGATTCATTCCTTCTGCTGAAGGATATTTATGGGGTGCCTGAGAAAACATTTAGCCGCAACCTCTCATTATTCACATCTATGCTTGATCTCGACCCACTGCTTCAGATCCCTGTGAGGAAGCTTTCATTTGGCCAGAGGATGCGCGCAGAGACAGCAGCAGTATTTCTTCATTCCCCCAAAGCAGTTCTTTTGGACGAACCTACGATAGCGCTTGATGCAGTTGCAAAGCAGAGCATATACAATTTCCTGAGAACAATAAATGAAAAAACCAAAACAACGATTATACTCACCACTCATAATCTTTCTGAAATAGAACTGTTGTGCAATCGCATGATACTAATACACAAGGGAAATCTTATGTATGACGGTTCTATCCAGAAATTCAGAGATGAATATGTGGACTACAAACACATAACTTTTGAGATATTGCAGAAGGTTGGCAGAAGAGATGTGATGCAGAAATACCGGCTTTCACGCAAAGGCAACATTGCGTCTGGAAGAATCAAGCGTTCAGACCAGATTAAAGCGATTTCAGACATTCTTTCAACTTACAAGCTTTCTTCCTTATCTGTTAGCGACCCATCTCTTGAGGAAATATTATCTGAATATTACAGGGCGATGTGATGTTTGCGGCTCGTTCAATCAAAGCATCTTTCGTTGCAGGCGTTAAAACTGCAATTCAATATAAGGGAAACGTTTTTGGAAATGTTATTTCATCAATCATTTCTGCATTGGTGATTGCGTTCATATGGGCATCGCTGTCTCCTCAGCACGATTTCTTAACATATTTCATTGCAGTTAACCTGTTTATACCCTTGCATTTTTTCTTCAGTGTAGTAATGGATTACGAGCGCAAAATTCGGGCAGGATGGATGCTTCCGTTCGCGAAACCTGTTGGATGGTTCAGCTACAATGCATTCCTTAAGATTGGCAGTGAATCTGTTCTCATAGTGTTAAACTTCATCGTTGGGATGGTTGCGCTCTATTTATTGGGCGCATCTCCTTCTGTGCCGGTATATATCGTTTCGATTATATTCGTTATTATGTACGAAATATGCACAGCATACTTGATTTCATCATTAACGTATTTTACATATTCTGTATGGGGCATTCGCGTATTTTACAACATAATACAGAATATATTTGGTGGAATGGTAATTCCTCTTGCGCTGTTCCCTCCCGCTTACTTGCAGATGCTCTCGATACTGCCATTTCCCAACAAAATACATTATATTGCAAATGCAATACTTGATGGAAATTTTCCATATTCATCATACGCAGTTCTGTTAGCATGGTCATTGCTCTTTATTGCGATTGGATATGCAATCCACAGAGTTGGAATGAGAAAGTTTGAATCATTGGGTGGTTAATTGAACTTGTTTTTGAGGTTTCTTTTAGTTAAGATAAAGGAGTACAACCAGTACAAAATTGAGTACTTTTACTCATTTCTTATGTTGTTTGTTGATGTGGCAGCAGTCCCATTCATGTGGTACTTAATCACGGATGGCGGTTCTCAAGCGTTGTTTGGTTGGGAATTCAAATATCTTGCAGTCCTGCCTATGGTGTTCGGTCTTGCATTTGCTTTCGCTGAGATTATAGGCATATTTGATGTATGGTACATTTTATCATCCAGCGAAGGCAGAAAAACAATAGTTACATATTTTTACAAGCCCGTGCACCCGCTCATTATGATATATGGAATGCATATTAATCCTTCATCTATTATGCGCTTGTTTGCCCAAATCCTGTTTTTGCTTGCATTCATGCATGTGTTTAATGTTTCATTATCATTAGGATTTGTCTTTCTTTTTGCGTGCGGCGTTCTCGTTCTCATAAACTTGCTTAATTATTCAGTTATTTTGCTTATAGCGTATGAGAGATCTGCAGAGTTCTTATCGAGCATCATTTGGTCCATGTTGCGGTATGCTGACCTTCCGATCACTCATTTAAAGGGTTTTACCGCAATCTTAACCACCATATTTCCGTTGGTATTTATTGCAGCCCTCCCTTCAAGCGCTCTGTTCATCGAGCCGAACATCTATGAATATGCAGGTGCAGGCATTGCTGTGATTTTAACCTCTATAATTTATTTTGTATTGTGGATGCATGTTAAAGGAAGGTATGAAGCAGTTGGTGGATGACGATGATGGAGAACAATTTAAGGACTCCATTTCATTAAATGTTTCGAATAACTAAATGCATAATTTTTATTCTTTATTCTCGAAATGCTGTTATGAATTTTTCAGTTCTAGCGGGCGCGATGAGCAAATTGGAAGCAACTTCATCGAGGAATGCAATGGTTGGAATAATCGCGCAGTTGTTCTCATCTCTCCCTCCTGCTGATGTGAAGCTGTCAGTGTATCTGCTCCAGGGCAGGATTGCGCCATCATTTAAAGGCATAGATGTTGGTCTTGGCGAGAGGTTGGTTGAAGAAGCTGTGTGCAAAGCCACAGGATACTCGAAGAAGCAGGTTGAGAAGCTGTACTTAAAGATGGGGGATTTGGGCACGGTTGCAGAGGAGTTGTGCGCGAAAAAGAAGCAAACTTCACTGTTTACGCAAAAGCTTACTATAAAGAAGGTGTATGATACATTTTATAAGATTGCTGTTGCGTCAGGGCATGGTTCGCAGGATTTAAAAATCTCTCTTCTCGCAGAACTCATTAACAATGCATCTCCAGTTGAAGCAAGGTATATAGCGCGTTTCCCCATAGGCAGGTTGAGGTTGGGTATCGGCGACCCAACGGTTTTGGATGCTCTTTCTTTTATGCGCAAAGGCGACAAAAGCGATAGAGAATACATAGAACACGCATACAATCTTCTATCTGACCTTGGGCTAATAGCATTCAAGTATTGCAAAAATCCTGCTTCGCTCAAGGATATTGGCGTGCAAGTGTTTACTCCTGTGCGTTCCGCGCTCGCCGAGCGCCTGCCATCAGCGGAAGAAATAATAGAAAAGCTTGGGCCATGCCTTGTTGAGGCAAAGTATGATGGATTTAGGCTCCAATGCCACAAAAAGGATGGTAAGGTTGAGATATTCTCTCGCAGGATGGAGAGGATGACTGACATGCTTCCAGAGATTGTTAATGCAATAAAAAATGAGCTGAAATGCGAGGAGGCAATTTTTGAAGGGGAGGCTTTGGCGTATAACGAGAACACGGGCGAGTTCTACCCATTTCAGCAGACTATAACGCGGAAGAGAAAGCACGGCGTGCAGAAGAAGGCTGCTGAAATGCCATTGAAGTTATTTGCGTTTGACATACTATATTTGGACGGCGAGAATTTAATGGGTCTGCCGCTTAGGAAAAGGAGGGAAGCGTTGGAATCTCTCATCTCCAAAAGCAATAGCGGAGTTATGCGCATCTCTGAAGGTTATATTGTTAAAACTGCCTGCCAAATCGAGCAGCATTTTAATGATTTCATATCGCGCGGTTTGGAAGGGTTGATGGCTAAGGATTTAAATGCACCGTATATTGCGGGGGCCAGAAAGTTTGCATGGATAAAGCTGAAGCGCTCTTATAAAGGCGAGCTTAGCGACACCATAGATATTGCAATAGTGGGTTATTATGCAGGGAAAGGTTCGCGCGCAAAGTTTGGATTCGGAGGAGTGTTGGGAGCAGTGTATGATTCGCATGATGATATGTTCCGCACGATTGCAAAGGTGGGGTCTGGATTCAGCGAGGAGCAGATGCAATCGCTCAGGCGCATTTTATCGAAGATTAAGGTTAAGTCCCCCAATCCGCGCGTCGATTCAATAATTAAGCCAACTTATTGGGTTGAGCCACGTTATGTGATTACGGTTAAAGCTGATGAGATTACCAAGTCTCCTCTCCATACCTGTGGAAAAGTAGGCGATGAGCCAGGATATGCGTTAAGGTTTCCGCGCATGGTTGGCGAGATGCGAGAGGATAAGCGGCCCGAGGACGCCACAACCGTAGATGAAATAATAGATATGTATAAAAGCCAAAAGTATGTGCGCGAGAATTAACGCACGGTAGAAAAAGTTTATTAATATGATAGCATAAATTCAATCATGCGACGCGGCTTCGTATTCATGCTTGACGCATTTATTTCGCTCTTAATTGTTGTTGCGTTTGTGAGCATGCTGAATCAATACTCACGCGATTATTCATACCTTCAGGATGAAGCGCTGTATTCATATGGCCGAAGCATAATGAATGTGCTCTTGCAAAAGCCCGTTGATTATAATGCAGGTGATGGCACGGTTAGAAAAGTCCCTATGGTGCATATGCTCAATGAAAACCCTGCGCTGTGCGAGGATATAATGAGTTTGGTTCCAAGCCAGTATGGTATAAAAATACAATATTTTGATGGCGAAAAATGGAAGAGTTTTGAATCGTGCGCGCGCGAAAAGGATGGCGCGTTGCGCAGCATATCTGTTGTTTCAACCATTCCTGTAATACTTGAAAACGAGCATTATACAACTCCATACAAGTATGGCGATTACTGCGATCCAGGGGAGGGGTTGAATGCAGGCGCCAATGTGTGCATGCTGCCGAGCGATTTGTATTCTCCTGATGAATTTGCTGTTGAAGGTGCAGGGTATGAAAATGCGTTTGTAAGAGTGGTGGTGTCAGTATGAAGAAGGGATTTGCGCTCACATTATCGATGCTTGTTCTCATATTTTTCCTGGCGCTCATACTGAGCATAGAATCGCAGAGAGTTAGTATAGAGGAAAAAACACGCTCTTCGCATGCGCGCATGCGCGCGCTTTCATCATTGTTTTCAGACCTTGATTCTCCTGCATTTAACTATTCATTATCTCAACTCGCTAAGAGGTCGTTGCACGATGTTGATATGGAAGTGATAAACAATGGTGAATATTTGCAAACTGACGCTGACGAAGAGATTTGCGGCAAATTCACGCAAAAGTTTGTTGCATACTTAAATTCGGTTGCTCTCCGCGCGTCAGATATGGGGCTTGAATTGTCATACACAGACCCTACATGCCAGTTGGAGCTTGTTGGACCGTATGACGCAAAGTTATCTGTAAGTACAGATATATCCGCATTTGGAAACGGCGTGAAAGTGAGCAAATCGTTGAGCAGGGAGGTAATATTCAGCGTGCAGGGCGTGTACGACCCTATGCTTGCGGTTGAGTCGTCCAAGCAATGCTCTTCGCTTCCTAACCCATCAGAGTGCGCCCCAGTGCTGAGACCCATAATAAACTCTTCAATTCCGGTTGCTGAGCTTGAAGATGTTGATATCGTCGCTAATGGAAAATACGGGAGAGGTTGGGCATACGGAGAGGTTGTCAGCGCAAGCCGCGCCGATGCGTTAGGTGAAAATGCGTGGTTTAATAAAATCCTGCTTGTTAAAGGCGATGAGCTCGACGCGTGGAGAAGCAAACTTGGAAGGTTTAGAGGGGTTATTCTAGAGGGCGAGGATAACAGCGAATATTCATCCAGTTCTGGGACAATAATCGCTGAGGACGGTTCAACATGCAACTATGAGATTGAAACTTGGGTTGAGCGATCTCCATGCATATATTGCGGAAGGTATTACATAGTAAGCCCACAGGGGTGCAGTTCGGTTAATTGGGGTTCCATGTTTGACACATATGAAGAAGTTAGGGGGAAGGTGCATGCCTACAACGGCCAAGGAACGCAGCCCAATGTTCCATTTGTTAAAATCACTTCGCATTCCGTAAGCTCAGGAGACAAAGTTCTAATTTCCAATTTGCTTAGGGAGTTTGAAACTACGGAAGAATATCCACCAACGCGTGAAGATGCCGTGATATACAATATTGAGGACCAGCGCGCAGCAGTCTTATGCGCAAATTATTTTGCAATGCATTCCGGACCAAGCATTCTAAGCAGGCTTGAGGGAAACCTTAATGCTAACGATGGCTTGCTTGGCTTGGAAACATTCGCAGTTGGCGAATGGGCAAGACAGCCTCGTTCGAGAGTAGCTAATGAGTATTACAGGAACATTCCTGGAGATAAAATTATGGGCATGCCGGGTTGCATAACGATGGGCATGTGCAACGACCCGCTTGTGATAGATGGAAACCGCATAGATGAAGAAGAAATGGTTATAGGAAAGTTTAGGATAAGCGATGGGCGAGCGGGCGATTACGGAATGGATGAGATAAGGGTTGATTGATATGAGGAGAGGCCAGCCAGCAGTTGAATTTCTTGCAGTTGTCGCAATGTTCCTGCTCTTAACCGTTCCAGTGTTTATGTATTTCTATGTTTCTGCGCCGCAGAAAGAGTATTATGCAAGCCTTTCGCAAGCAGAAGCTGCGTGCAACGAGTTCATAAAGTATGGGGCGATGGTTGGCGTTCAATCAGAAGGCACTAAAATAAGCAGGCTTATAGTCCTGCCCAAGCATGCGCAGAAGATCACGCTCAATGGAACATCTGTTTCCATATTTGTAAAATACGGCAATTTAGAGTCAGATGTGGTAAGGATGGGGCCGGCAATGTTTGAGTATGCAGAGATCGATCTTCCAAGCGGGGGAACCTATTCATTCGTTTTCGAAAATATGGGGGGAAAAGTTCATGTGCGCAAGGAATTTGTTTAAAGGATGCAAGGGACAGACATCGATAGAATATCTCACTTATTTTGCATTTTTTCTGATGATTGCTGCATCGTTTTCATCATTTATTTTCATGCATTCAAGCGGCGAGTTCTCTGAGCGTTCCCAGCAGAGATTCAAATCGATGTTAATTTATGTTGCTGAAAATGTGCGCGATGCAAACTTATTGTCTCAGCATGTTGACAACATGGAAGTGAATGTGACTTTGCCTGTTGTCGTGAAAGGATCAGGCATAACAATAGAGGGCGATGAGTTAAGAGGAGTTGTGCAGGGAAACACAACTGTAAATGGAAACAGCATCTTCTATTATTTAAAGGTAGGGTCATATGAATATGTATCTATAACGCAAGGTGCATATGGTGATGATAATGTTATCACAATACGTAAAAGGTAAGAGGGGGCAGGTGCTCTCATATGATGCGCTTGGAGGCGCAATCATATTTCTGATAGCCATGGGCATACTGCTAACATATTGGTCTGCATTGAGCAGTTCTGCAGGTACGGAAGATGCAGACCTGGTTGCAGAAGCAAACAGAGCGCTCGACAACCTTATGTTGCCCGGAGAACTCTTAGATGAGGATGGATACAGCGTAAATGAACAAAAATTTGCCCAGGGGTGCAATATAGATATAGATAAGGTAGGTCTCATTCACAATTACTTTATTTCTATTTCGGATAAAGATGGAAATATCCTTGCAACATGCGGCGATGAGCCCGCAAATCCATCAAAAATTGTGTCAGCGGAGCGCATAGTTTCCTACGATGGCAAACTCTCTAAAATCACAGCAAGCGTTTACATCACCTGACTGCTTTTCGCTTAGCGCCTTTTCTTGCTCTTCCCATTCTCCTGCCCTTTCTTGAAATTTTGTTCCTGTTCCTCCCTTTTTTCTGTATCTCATCAACATACTCAACCAACTGCGATGCGTTTGCAGCAGCATCATCCCTATCTTCTTCATCAACGCTTGCTATAAGATAACTCTCAAACTTTTGTTCGTCTTTTTGCTTCAATCTTGCAAAATGAACCAGGAAAGATGAGGGTATGTCAGCCACTTTATCCCGTATTCGACCGCTTTTCTCAACCAGCCTTTTCACAACCCTCTTGAAGATTTTGAACATATCCATAATAGTATATGCCTGCATTATTTTTTATTTTTAAGCGCAAGCACAACTAAATCAGATGCAAGCAACCCTATAATAAGAGGATATTCAAAAGATGGGAATATGAATTTTACTGCTGCTGGAAAGCATATCATTGCAGCAACGCCTTCCATAAGCGCATGTTTTTCCCATCCTCTAACTATGGCAAACAACACCGCAAAGGATATCGCATACATGAAAATGTAATGCGCAAAAGAGTTTATGATTATTGCTGCTCCAATGTCTGTGGCATGCGTCCCCAACGCATAGCTTATGTAGAACACGATGAGCCAAACGCTTGCCCAGATTATTGCAAGACCTTTGTTGTTTTTTACGAATGAGATGAACATTTTTATATCTCCTGTGCTCGATGCTGCGCTTGGCGCAATCGCAACTGCTGCATACAGGACAATTATATCTTTTATTTCATCAAGCCTTGACACATCTGAAATCAATCCAAATATTTTATTGGAGAGGTCCCCAGACGTGAGATACAAACTAATATCGTATGCATTAAGGTATGCATACAACGCTATAAACAACAAAGGAAGGAAGAATGCAGGTCCGAACGCTGAAATTGTCACAGAAATCATTCCAAACAGGTTTTTTGCATATTTCACTCCAACATGGCCTCTTTCTTCCCTCAACTCAACATCGATTATTCTGCTTCCGCTCAACATAGCTGGAATGAGATGGCCCACTAACTCATGCGCAATCACCGCAGGCCGGCTGAACATGCCCCCTATTATGCCTGCATTTTTCAGTTTTACGAACAACGCCCTGTACATTTTCTGCATGAGAATGTGCTGAACCGCTGCCGCGCCAATAAAAAACAGCGAAAATCTAAAAATGCTCTCTATGGCTCCTGCGCTCATCGATTATATTTGCTAAGAAACCTTTTCTTTTTTTTCTCAAAAATCTTCCTGTGCTTTGCACAGCTTATGCAGTAGTATACCTTTCTCATCTCAGTATAAGTTACGTCATCTCCCGTGCGCAGCTCAGTCGAATACCTCACTCTCCTATTGTCCTGCACAGCTTTGCTGCGCAGCACGCTTCGACCGCATGCAGAACAAGTTACTGAAGTGTCTCTTCCTCTGCCTTTCTTACCCATCTCACAAACCTCCTACTTAATCCTGATGCCATTAAGCAGATATATTTGAGCTGTCGTTTTTATAAATATATCTCTTTTCATCACAGGGGAGAGCCGTTCGAAGCATGTGTTGCCGCGTGCGTATGGCTCTGAGAATGAAGGCATGACTGCAATTTTTGCATTTCTATTAAATTTGCGCTTATATCTCTTGCTAAGTTTATCTGCTGACAGTTCCCCGATTATGTATGCTTTTTCAAAACCTGCATTTTCATCATCAATGCATGCGTGCGGATGAAGATGCCCCATTATTGCAACTTTCTGCTCCAAAACTTCCTTAGAAGGCCACGCATGCCCGTGAAAAACCCCAAGCCCATCAAAAACTGCGCCATCAGCCCCATAAATTTTGGCGTATTGCGCGTATTTATTCAGCCCACCATCATGATTGCCTTTTACTATGTGCAATTCATACTTTGAGCCGATTTCTCTTATAAATTTGCCTACCTTTCCATCGGTGCCGCCAATCTTATGTTTTATATCTCCTGCGATGATTAGCTTGCAAATCCCCTCAGTATCCATTACTCTTTCAATTACTTTCGAGTGCGCATTCCAATCAGGGAGCCCCCTTTTTCCTATATGCAGATCCGCTGCGATCAAATAATCTTTCCACACTGCCAATGGTTCCCCATATATGAACTTTAATTCCACGAGAGTTATTAATCAAAACATATTTAAATATGTTTTCATATAATCAATCATGACATATAAAAAAGCATTGACAAAGCACGGGATGCTTAAGCGCATGAAAGAAAAAGCAGTCGAATGGCTTAGAAAGAAAGATGTGTCTGATACAATAATTTCGCATAATGTATCCTTATTTTTAAAACTTGCATCTGGAATGAACGACAGTAACGATAATGGAATGTTTAATGTTGACCCTTACGATCTTCTTCGTTTAGCATTATACCATGAAGATTTCAGGTCCAGCAAGATGCTTCCCGATGATATACGCGCTAAAATTGGAAAGTTGTTTGAGGAATTCATGCATTTGAAGCATTTAGATATGTCGAAAAAAGAGCAATGGAAGGATTATTCAATATTATCAACTAATGTTCCTCTCGCAGTGTTCCGCACGGTTGATCTTTCGCATCTTCCTGAAGATAAGCGCGTGCTGATCAATAATTTTCTCATTAACAAACATAGACCTGATGAACAGATATACAATCTTGCGCAGTCAATGCTCTATGTTTACACGCCGTTCGCTGATATGCTTGGTCTCAATTCTGTAATGAACAAGCTGCGCGATTATTCATCCAAAGTTCTTTATCCAAAGCTGCATTCAAAGGTGTTGGAGGAGCTTAGCGCGCTGAACGATAAAATAATGGAGAACGAAAGAGCATTCAGCCAGGAGCTCAGTGATATAGTAAATGAAGCCATCTCTCTTCATGGAATAAGGGTTGATCCGTGTTGCAGAAGCAGGATTAAAACGCCCGGAAGCATAACATTGAAGCTTGTTTCAAGGGAAATGAGCCCCGAAGACATAAGGAAGCTTCATGATATCGTTGCATTTATGCTTGTGACTGAATCAGTTGATGAGGCGTATTTCATTGCTGAGATGATCAAGGAGAAGTTTGGCCTAACAGATGATGATGTGGACGATTACATAAAAAACCCAAGGGGAGAAACAGGATACCAATCCATTCATGTGGATATTCCGTACAACGGCATTTATATTGAGGTTCAAATAAAGACCAGAAAGATGCTTGAGAGATGCGAGAAAGGAGATTGGGCGCACGCGCTGTTCAAACCCAGGAAAATTAATAAGGATAAATTGCTTCTTGTTTCAAGGTTCAGCGATTTTCTGAAAGACGCCAGCACTGATGATATTGAATCGATGTCATTTGCCATAAGGTCAGACAGAATGAAAGTTAAGGTTGTGCGCAGGAAATCAGTTAAAGAGATTGAGCTTCCTGCCGAATCCCGCATATTTGATATGGTATGCAGCGTTGTCGACCCTACAAAAGTGATTTCAGTTAGCTCTGCAACATCTGGAAGAAAATTCTCCTTCTTTGATTTAGTTAAAGACGGCGCTACTTATGAAATTAAGACTGGACCGAAGAAAAAGATATCCGAAAACATACTTCGCTCTCTGCTCAATCAGTGCCAGAGCATAGATGCGAAGATGAAAGTAAGGTCCCTACTCATACGTAAAAGCCGCAGATAACTCAAATCCTTTCACCATACTCATCAAGGAATCGTTTATATTTTCTTAACATATCCATGGTGAGCGAAGGTTTTCTTCTCCGTATCACTTTCAGTATATCATCAGTTTCCAATTTGACATTCTTTTTTCCAGCAATGCTTTTCCTCACGAGCATGAATTTTGCTTCTTGGCATACGCTGTTTATATCCGCACCAGTGAAACCCTCGCTTGCTTCCGCAAGCGTATCATAATCAACTGATTCTTTTGGCACTTTCTTAAGGAATAACTTAAACATTTTGGCTCGTTGTGGTTTTAAAGGAGGCGGGACAAACACAATTTTGTCCAATCTGCCGGGCCTTAGCAACGCTTTGTCCAACATTTCAGGTTTGTTTGTGGCGCCGATGAGCAGCACTCCTTTAAGTTCTTTCATACCATCCATCTCTTGAAGAAGCTGCGTCACCACATCTTCAACATACTTTGAACTGTACAACTCCCTGCTTGGGGCGATGCTCTCAATTTCATCAATAAACACAACTGCGGGCGCATTCTCCCTCGCTCTGTTGAATGTTTCCTTAATTACTGCGACAGCCCCCTCATACCCTCTTTTAAGCAGTTCTGCGCCGCTCACGCTCATCACATTAACGTTAAGTTCGTTTGCGGCTGCTTTAACGATGAGCGTTTTCCCGCATCCGGGCGGTCCGAACATCAAAATCCCCTTGCTTGGCTTGACATCATATTTTTCGAGCAATTCGGAATGCAATAGCGGAATCTCTATGGCCTCTTTAAGCATGCTCCGAACTTCATCAAGCCCAATCACATCATTCCAGGTTATGCGCTTTACTTTCTGCTTCTCTTCGCCAATCCTTCGCTCATAATCGAGCCTAAACCTTTCGTAATCATCCAACATTGAAATTGTAGTGCTCGGTTTCAGTCTGCTGATGACATTCTCAAAATCATCCATAGTTATTGGCACAATCTCCTCTCTCTCCATCGCGGTTTTTGCAGCAATCCTCTTAACCTCCTTGCACAAATTAGCTATGTCTGCACCTGAGTATCTTTCGAGCTTTTTGGCAATTTTTTCAAGGTTAACATCATCAGCAAGGGGCATGCCTTTAATGTGTATTTTCAATATCTTCAATCTCCCCTTTAAGTCAGGAAGATGCATGTAAACAATCTTATCAAATCTTCCAGGCCTCATCAATGCTTTATCAAGAACTTGAGGCAGGTTTGTTGCGCCAACTACAAGAACATTGCTATCTGATTTCAATCCATCCATCTCTTCAAGCAGCGTGCTCAGCACTCTCGCAGCCGCTTCATCGCCTCTTGAATATTCCCTGCTTTTTCCTATCGCGTCTATCTCATCAAAAAACAATACTGCAGGCGCATTCTTGCGAGCAATCTCAAATATTTTGCTCACATTCTTTTCTGATTCACCAAAATATTGGGACAAAAGCTGCGATGCCTTAACATAGTAAAAACCAATCTCCATCTCATTTGCAAATGCGCGCATAAGAAGTGTTTTTCCAGTGCCAGGAGGACCAAACAGCAAAATTCCCTTAGGGGGTTTTATCCCGTATGCTAGGCTGATATCTTTTCTTCTTAAAGGCATTAATATTGCTGTTTTAAGCTCTTTTTTAACATCTTCGTAGTTTCCAATATCCTTTAGCTTGGTTGCCGATGCCAAACCCAAATCCTGTATGCCAAATTTTGCGAACTTTTTTTCCTTCTCCCTTAGTATAGAGGCCGTCTGCCCAGCTATGTATACTTTTTTTAGGTCGAGATAGTACATAAGCATAGTCGTGCCTACTGCATACGCAATTATTGAAGGGTTGAATTGATTGCCTGTGAGCATTGCAAATGCATAGTGGAGTGGAATAAACAGCCAAAACACGAACGAAGAGATTGTTTGTTCGTACTTATTCCTTATAATTCCAGGGAGGTAAGAGGCTGCGTACATGAGCATTCCAACGCATAAAATCTCAATGAGGCCTACATCTCCAAATAACAACGTAATCGTTGCATTTCCGGTCAATCCAAGCAAAGAGTTTATGTATATTAGCGCCTCCCCGCTGAACATCCCTCCAATCGCCTTCCCTATCACACCTGCAATGTTGAATATTGATGCAGGAGGTTTTGATGGAACAAGCAATTTCTCAGGAACGGCACCGCGCATTCCTTCATAATATGGATGGCTGACGCTGAGGAACGCAGTGTTATCAACTCCCCATATTGCTGTCAGCAGGAGCACCAAGTATACTGCAGGCAAAGTTATCATAAGGCTCTTCTTCGCTCCAAGCCTTAACGCAGATATGAACATCACTGGGATGATGATGCCCCCAAACGGCCCAATTCCCTTTGCGAACGGCGCAAATATTAGCAATTCTAAGAGTGAAATTATGTACCAGTGCTTGAATGATGCGACCAAAGTTATGCTCAGCGCAACTGTAAATATCCATCCCAACACGGGTGATTGGTATGCAACAGCTATGTTTGCGATAAGCACGCTCAATATTGTTCCCAATGCAGGATGCGAATAGCCGGCAATCGCTGGTATGAGCGCGATAAAAGGCACTGCAAGGAATGGAAAAGTGGGAAATGCCAGGAGAACTGATAATGTGGCGATGTATATGAGCAGGGCTCTCAAAAAATTCTCGTTCTTTTCCAGCGTGTATACAACCGCCTTTATCTTCTGCGCATACAGCCCGCCCATAGTATAAGAATCATATATGAATTTTATAAACAAATGCTCGATTCCACTTTTATATAATTTGTTGCTCATATGAATTCATGAAAGTTACTCTTAAGCATATTGGCGTTGTATCTTTGGGCAAGTTGCTGGCAATATGGACATTCATAATAACGCTCCTGTCAACGCTGGTGTGGTCTGCGCTATCTTTCGCGCTTGCATTTTTAGAATCCGCAGCAAACGATGCAGCATCTGCACTTACATCTGCGCTGATGATAAGCGCAGGTGTTTTAATAGGCGGATTTATAGGGGCAATTATATTTGCAGCGATCTCATTCATCATAGGCGCCGTTATAGCGATAGCCTACAACATCTTTCTCGGTGTCGGCGGAGGTCTCGATCTCGATTTTAAGGAGCGCAAATAATTCTTTATTTTTCTTTGCAGGTTTTCCACATCAACTCGAAATATTTTCTGTAGCTATCAGCAAGCTCTGCATTAGTTATCAATATCACTGATTTTGGTTCCCACACTATCATTGCAATTTTGTTCGCATATATCGCAATAGGTATTGGGCTGAAATATTTTTTTGGGAGGAATGCGTATTGTATATGCTTATGCTTTGCAGTGTATTCCGCTCCCTCAAATGTAATCATTCTCTCTCTTATGCCTAACTCCATCTCTTTTTTGAAGAATTTTTCGATGTAATGCGGAGGGAATGCGCTGATAAACATCTTTTCATCTATGCCGAACCCTATAAACTCCTTCTCTCCGGATTGAAGTATGTCATTAAGAAGCATCCTGAACCCTTGATTTCCGCTCAGTACCTCAACTTTCAACCGGTGCATTTTCTTATTTTTGCTTGCAAGCTCGCGCATAACCTGTTCCGCAAGCTCTTGCTTGTGTTTAACATACAGAAGTATGTTTTTTGGATCGGTTGGGAAATATCGCTTTGTTCGGTTAAGTATTGAATGCGAAACCAATCCCTTGTTCGCAAGCTTCTCCAAATAATCGTATATTGTCGTCCTATGTATTTTCACTATTTTTTGTATCTCTCCAACGCTGGCTTCTCCAAGGTCTGCAAGCGCAAGGTACACCTTCGCCTCGCCTTCGCTCAATCCTAATTGTTTAAGCGCTTCTAATTGGCCTCCCATGATTATGCATATGCGCAAACATTTATAAGTGTCTTTTTACAGACAACAAAATATACTGCATTTTTCTTCTTATTTCAATTGTCTTTTTACAGACAACAAAACTTAACAATATGGTACAGCGCCTGCTACCAGAAAAATTGGTAATATGAAAAAATTAGAATGCCGCTGCGGCAATATTTATATCTGTTTTAGTAAGCTTTACCTTTTTTGTCTTCCTTCTTCTCTTATCTCTTGTGGTCATCGCAATAAACACTGCTTTTTCCACAATTTCGCCTGCTTTTTCCTCGATTATGGAAACAAGCTCTTCCGTGGCCTCCTCATCTATTCTTATTTTAGATGGAGCATTCTTACGAATAAGCTTTTCTATGTCATACCTGCTAATGCATCTCATAAATACACCCCCACAGTGTATGAGTATAGTTGCACAGTCAGATTTTTAAAACCCATTCTCTTACCGACGGAAAAAACTTAAATGAGTGTTTAGCGCGCTCCAAATTTCATAAATGTCACTCTTTGCTTCGCTAATTTGATATGCGTTTTTTTAATCACCAAATTTGCCTTTTACTCTTCTCTGCTTTCTTATTTGCTGCATTTTTATTTCTTCTTGTAAATTTAGCATCGGGTTTCAACAGGATTCCTTTATCCTCTTCCAGCCCGAACTCAGACGCATACACTGTGGCTCGCGCCGCAAATGTTTCTGCAGATCTAATGTACATCTCTTGCAACTCATTGTCATCGATCTCTTTATTTCGCACTTTTTTTGCAATCTCTCGCATCATTCTTACTGATGCATCAAGCGCAGATTTAGGCAGATCTCTGCTCTTAATCATCCTTATTACTGCAAGCACATCATTTTTCTCATGCGCGATTTCTAATGCCTTTTTGCAGGCGAGTTCTCTTAAACACATAGGCAGGTCTTGGTCTCCCCCTATCTCAATCAACCCGCACATGTCTCTGCATTCCATCTTATGTTCTATTATCGCAGTTCCAAACGCCACGCGCACATGCTCCGGCACATTTGCAAATCTTGCATACTTCTCAATCAACGATCCATCTTTATCATTTATGAACTTTCCGATAATGCTAACAGCAACAACTTCAATCTTCTTTTTTGCATATTCTCTGACATTTTTATTCAGGTCTTTGCTGTTTGATATTGCAAGCATCTGCTCCAAATCACTCTTGTTGCATGCATAATCCACAGCGATCCTTCCAGCGCGCTCCCTTATTACATCGCTGAGGTCTGCATTTCCCGCAAGCTTCACCATCAAATCCTCAATTCCATAAGAAATCAATTCATTGATCATCGCATCTCCAATTTTCTCTTTTATATCATGAGACAGGTCTTTTTTCAACCATCTCTCTAAATGAAAGAAACCGCCCTGCTCAAACGCATTTTTAACAGTGTTTTCTACAGCATTTTTGATCTTTTCTTTTGCAAATTTGCGCACGCACTCAGGCACATCCTGGCTTTTTGACAACGCTATGGACCATTCTAAATCCCCCTTTTCTGCAATAATCCTAACTCCAGTTTTTCCAGCATTTTCTCTCGCATCCATCGGAAGATCTTCATTTCCGCTTAATTCAATGAGCGCGCTTGCATTGTCAGATTCAACATATTCTTCTATGAGCAGGTTGCACATTTTCAATCTAATATTTTCAGGGACAGATTCATCCGCAGCCCACCTTTCTATTTTCCCATACTGCCTGTTTTCCATGCACGCATCGCAGAATGCAGTTGCGCTTCTCTCTAAATGCATCTTTGCGTAATCAACTACTTCTTTTAGAACATCTTTGCTTTTTGACAGAGACAGAACAAACTCAAAATCGCCTTCAACGATTGCTTTCTGAACAGCCAGCTTGCCCGCCTGCATTCGCGTTATTTGGTGCAAGTCCTCATTTCCTGATATTAACTTTAGTGCAAACGCCCCTCTCTGCTCAGCGATAGCAACCAATCTCTCCCCTGCAGCAACTCTCACACTCTCGTTTGGGTGAAATATCGCTACATACAACAATTTATTGTATTCCATACATTACTTCGCAGCTCATCCTAATTTATACTTTTCGATTTCATCTTTCATAAAATTGACGAGCTGTTCAGCCCTCTCTTTTGTTTTTGCTTCTCCGAAAACTCGCACATAATTCTCAGTTCCGCTGGCCCTTGCGATGCACCATCCATCCTCAAAATCAATTCTAACTCCATCTATAGTTATTGCATCCTCCCGCTCTTTAAACTCTTCCTGCATCCTGCGAATAAGCCCGAACCTCTCATTCCCGAACGGAATCTTGATTTTCACATTCTCATACTTTGGTAGCGCATCCACAATTTCACTCAATTTCTTGCCTGTTGAGGCAAGATATTCTGTTATTTTTATGCTGCTCAGTATTCCATCTTTGCCAGGGTGCGCATTAGGCCATATTATGCCTCCTACTTCCTCGCCGCCCGTTGCATACCCTCCTTTTTCCATCTCTTCAGCGATGTACGGCGCACCCACTTTCACATATTTAACCTTCCTCCCATGCTTTGCCGCGATATCCCTAATGATGTTGCTCGTAGCAACAGTTGTCACCACATCCCCTTCCATTTCATTGAGTATTATATCGACTGCAATGGCAAACACCTTGTCGCCAAGCACATAATTGCCCTTGTCATCAACAAGCGCGAGCCTGTCACCATCGCCATCATACGCAATGCCCAAATCAGCTTTCATCGTCTTAACTGCGCCTATCAAATCGCCCACATTCTGTTCAGTGGGCTCCGAATTCCTGCCTGGGAAAAACCCATCCTCCTGCGCGTTCAATGTGATGACTTTTGCTCCAAGTTCCTTAAACACATACGGCGCAATTTTTCCAGCAGTGCCATTCCCGCAATCAATGATTACTTTTATTTCTTTAAGCGCATTTTTGCATTCTTTTTTTAAGACCTGCTTATACTCATTTATTGCAAGTTCATCTCTGATTATTTTAGGTATTCTATCCCAAGTTGAAGTTTTCCAAGCCCTGCTCTCGTAAATATTTTCAATTTCTCTTCCCCTCTCTTTAGTTAGTGCAACTCCTTTCTCATCATTGAATTTCAGCGCAACCCATTCAGGCGGGTTATGGGAGGAAGTTATAATTATGGATGGCACGCCTCTCTTTTTGCTTAGATACTCCACAGCCGGTGTAGGCAGCACTCCGAGCAACACGGGCTGCGCTCCGCCCCATAACAGCCCGCTTGCCACCGCACCCTCAACAAGTTCCCCGGTTGTTCTCGTATCGCGCGCAACAAGAACCTGTTTCGCACTGCTCCATGTAGCGAATGACGCGCATATTTTAACTATAAAATCAGGAGTAATTCCATCCAGCGTAGACCTTATTCCATTAGTTCCAAAAGCAGGATAACCCGGCGCGCTCATGGTCCTTCAAACCCGCACTTTCCACAGTTGTACTTAACGATATTGCTTTTGCATTCAAAACACCTTATGAATGCAGTACCGCACTTAGGGCATTTGATATTGGTAAATTCTGTAGTCCGCTTTCCGCATGAATCGCACGTATGTATCATAGTGTTTTTTATAATAAGATAATCTTAAAAACCTACTTATTTTAAACAAATCGATGTATCATTTAAGAGGCAGGTTCTCGCATGAGCTTGTCGTTAAGATCTCCAGCGTTATTGAGAAAATGGGTTGCGTTGGAGTTGTTGCGGTGTGCAGGGACACTCGACCGTCCAGCGCATGCCTTCACCATCACATATCCTCCATGCTTTTAAAGAACGGCAACGAAGTGCGCAATCTCGGAGTAGGTCCCACCCCGTATCTTTCCCGCTACACAAAGATTAATTCATGCTTAGGCATAATGATTACTGCATCGCACAATCCTGAGGAAGACAACGGCATAAAGCTTTTTCATTCCGGTTTGGAGGCAAGCATTCCTGATCGTCCAATAAAATCTCGCATGCCATCTCAGAATGAGTATGACTGCAGGGATTTCAGGTATGTATACATTAAAGATGCTGTGCGCGGGCTGGACTCGGAAGCAGTGAAGCGCAGATCTCCCAAGATAGTTGTAGATTTTGGAAATGCCTCATCATCTGCTTTCACTGCGCACGCGCTTCGCATGCTCGGCGCGAAAGCAATCACTATAAATGCAGATCATTCAGTGCCATTCTCCAGGCCATCCGAACCCGACAAGAATATTCCTTACCTCGCCGAGTTTGTTGAGCGCGTTTCTGCAGATTTCGCAGTTGCACATGATGCAGATTCAGACAGGTGCAGGATTGTCACGCGCGAAGGCATCATGAACCAAGATGTCCAATTGCTTAACATGGCAGACTACATGTGCAGCAAGGGCGATGTTTTCGTAACCACTGTTGAAGCATCGCAATTAGTTGCGGATGAGTTGCGCAAGAAAGGCGTGAGCGTGCTCATAACTCCTGTGGGCAGCAATTATGTTGGCGAGAAAGTGAAATCAGCAGGCGCATCATTCGGCGGCGAGCCGTGCGGCGAATACATATTTCCTGATTGGCTCTTTTCAGCGGACGGAGTGTATGCAGCGCTTAAGTTTGCTGAGATGCACTGCAAACGCGGGTTTAAGAGCTACAAACCCTACCACACAATTCGTGACGCCGTAATGCTTAAAGGAAACAGCAAAGCAGATGTAATGGAACGCATTCTTAAAAAAGTGGATTCGCTTGGCATAACAGATATTAATACGATGGACGGCCTCCTATTTAATCATAAAGGCGTAAAAGTCCTTGTGCGCGCAAGCAATACGCAGGATATAATACGCATCACGACTGAACACCCTGATGAGAATGCAGTTAAAAATATTCACTCTGAAATCAATGAATTGGTTCGGTCTTGCTTGAAGGTGTAATGATGAAAGGAATCATAATGGTTGCTGGAAGGGGCACAAGGCTTCTGCCTGTTACTGAAAACATCTCAAAATGCCTTCTTCCCGTTGGTGGAAAGCCCATAATGCAGTATTCTTTAGAGCATATGAACAGGCTTGGGATACATGAAGTATGCATAGTTGTAAGCAGAGAAAACAAGTCAATGATTGAGAGCATATTTGGAGATTCATTTGGAAATGTTCGCATTTCATATTCAGTTCAAGATGTTGAGATGAAGGGGACTGCAGGCGCAGTGGCATCCGCGAAGCAGTTTGTTGGTGATGAGCCGGTGATGGTGGTCGCAGGTGACATACTAGTTGATTATGAAGATGTGGAGCGTTTGCGCAATTTTCATGAACAAAATGAGTCAGGCAGTTCGGTTTTGTTGAAGGAAGTGGATAACCCCAGGCGTTTTGGTGTTGCAGTTCTTGAGCATAGTAAAATCACTGATATAATTGAGAAGCCGGAAAATCCCAAGAGCAATCTTGCGAACACGAGCGTATATGCATGCGGCAAAACATTTTTTGATGAAATAGAAAAGGTTAAGTTGAGCGCAAGAGGTGAGTATGAGATTACGAGCGCGCTTTATGCTTTATGCAACAAGGGAGAGTTGTATGGGGTAGTTGCGCAGGGTTATTGGAATGATATTGGCACGCCGTGGGCCCTTCTTGATGCAAACGAACGGTACATGAAAATGCGCGGGAAGAATGATTTAAGAGGGTCAGTTGACAACTGCGTGATAAAAGGCGTAGGCGTTGTTATCGAGGAAGGCGCTGAGGTCAGCGATTCATACATCCATGGGCCTTGCTATATATGCAAAGGCGCAAAGATAACTTCATACTCTCAGATATTGCCGCATTCTTTCATAGGCGAAGAATGCGAAATAGGTGGCTCCACTATAATAAAGAACAGCATATTGCTAAAGGGTTGTAAGGCAAAACATCTGTCATACATTGGCGACAGCGTTATAGGAGAGAACTGCAATTTTGGTTCTTCAACACAGGTGGCGAACTTGCGTTTCGACCGCAAGAATGTGAAAATGCGCATAAATGGAAAGCTTTGCGATACGGGAAGGAAAAAGATGGGTTGTGTGGTAGGGTCTCGAGTGAATTTTGGCGTTAATTCAATAATACTGCCTGGCAGAAAAATAGGGAGTGAGTCGATGATAGGTCCTGGAGTTGTGGTTAGCAGAGATGTGCCGTCTAATACACGAGTGTTGCAGGTCCAAAATCTTGAATTCAGCCAGATTTCAGCTCGTGAATAATTTTTAAATGTTGCACAACCTAATTTTAAGCGCAGGTAAGCAATAGAGGTGTAAATATGGCAGATGAGAATGTAGTGTTTGTAGGCAAGAAGAACATAATGAGCTATGTGCTGGCAGTGGTGACGCAGTTTAACAGCGGCGTGAAGGAGGTCACTATAAAAGCGAGGGGCAAAGTGATAAGCAGGGCAGTTGATGTTGCAGAGATTGTCAGAAACAGGTTTGTGAATGATGCTAAAGTAAAAGATGTTAGGATAATGACTGAAGAGCTGACAAGCGAGGACGGAAGCAAAAGCAAAGTATCAGCCATAGAGATTGTTCTTGGAAGAGAATAACTGCTATTTTTACATTTATATTTATTTTACTTAATAACTTATTAGGTGGTCAAGTGGATGACAAAGTTAAAAGCATAATCATGAAGAAGCTTAAAGATTGGGAGGGCGAGAGCATAACCGTCACTAAACTGGCAGAATTAAGGGAGATTATAACGAAGAAAACAGGGAAGCACAAATTCCTGCCATATGTTAATCTTAGAAAATGGGTGAGAGAAGTAAAGAAGGAGATGAGAGCTATGAGCAAGCAAAAATCAGCAGTCGTCGAGAAAACCGCTGCCAAGGCGCCGCAACCATCAGCAAAACAGGAACCTCCGGCAGCGCAGGGTGCTATGATATCGCCGTTTGCAGATAGGGTATACTTCCAAAACCTGACGTATGAGCTCACAAGCATGCGCAGGACATTAGAGCGCATAAGCAAGCAATTAGATGAGCTCGAAACGCAGCTTAATGAATTCGCTGAGAAGAGCGAATAATTTTTTTATTTAAAATGTTCCGCTTATTTTCAGTCCAATAAACCAGCTATCCATTGAGAACGGGATTCTTCCCACATAATTAGGCCACCACATATTCACATCTCCAATCCCCACTGGTGGATTGAACCCTCCGAACATCGCTATGCTTAAATAATCCTCCAACCTAAACCCAAACTGGCCTGTGGCTATCCAATCATTTCTTCCTTCGCTTATGTTATTGATCCTCCCAACAGATGCATCGGCAAATATATGTATTCCAGAATCATCTATTTCCATCATGCTCCATTCATACCCGGCCTTTGCTCTCCACATCTCCCATTCGCTTTCATCAACAATCACAGCTTCCTTATTGGCGACATTAACTCCAACATAGAATGTGTGTTCGCTTAATTTTCCCTCATCGATGTTCTTCACATTTCCTGTGAGCACTATCTGCCACTGATCAAGCTTTGCGGTCTTAAGGTCTTTGTATCCGCCCATGCCGCCCAATATCAATGCAAGATTATCCTTTGCAAACCTCACTAGCCCTCTGCCAGACATGCCTGAATAATCTCCATCAATTGAAAAGGTTGGTCCGAGATCTGCTCTCAAACTTATAATCTCCCCTATATCTCTCCACACTACTCCTCCAAAAGCATCGATGAATCTTTCTCCAAAATATACGTATGCCTGCCCATACATATCTATAAGCATATCTTCATTTATCGCTATTATGCCGCGGAGGTTTGCATACTCATCGCTTTTGAATGTGCCTGCCACATATACTTTGCCGTCCCAACCCCATCCGATGCTGAACCTCCACAGGTCATCTTTTTCCATAATGTTTTTTATGTTGTCATACGCGCGTTGGTAATATTCATCCGCACGGCCAGGGTACATTTCTGCATTCCTGACAGCTGCATCAATTTCATTGCGCACGCTGTTCCAGTGCGGCATTTTTTCACCGCCTACCAAAATCTGGTGTTTGTCAGACCAGTACATGAATATTGCCTGCGCATAATGCTTCGCAATCTCCTTATCATCTGCGTTATCAACGAGGTTATAGAGTTTGGAGTAGATGTACATGCCTGCAATAAACCATCCCTGCTTTTCAGCCGCATCCTCAGACCAATGGTAAACATTCACAAGAATTTCTTTAACGCTCCTTGCGTATTCGCTCGCATCTTCATCAAGTTGCGGGAAGTTTTGGATAATGTTTTTTGTTTCCAAACCACCAGACGCTCCTACCCCATACTTCCTCTCACCCGTCCATTCAACTCTGTACTCCCCCCCTACTGTGCCAACGCCCCCTACTGCTCTCGCAATGTGCGCGTATGCGCGCTCATCTTTAGGTATTCTGAGCCACTGTAATTCACCTACATATATCCCTTTTGCACGGCTTTCTTCATTAGGGATGAACCCTCTGAAATTGGCAACAATTATATCCGGCGTTTTCGAAACCTTTACTCCAGCCCCTACCCCAAATTCAGCTTTTTCATACTTTTCTTTTGGTATGCCTTTTGGAAGATTTGCTATTCCGAACATAGATACATAATCCTTCACATCAAATCCGAGCGCGCCTCCGTTGAATGCATACTCATCATGCAAATCGTGCTGAGCTTTTGCGCTGAGCAGAATAGGGCTATAATCTGCCTCACCGAAGGCGTAATTGTAAACCCTGCTGTAATCATCCTGCCCTGCTGCAATCTGCACATAATTGCCCTCCTTATCAACATAATACAACCTTTCTCTAAACTTTCCTTTTTCTTCAGGCAGCCTGTCATATCCATATACATAAACTAACATATCTTTTCGCTGTTCCTTTGCAACTTGTATAAAAGATTGCAGCGCACCTTCAACATATTCCTCCTCTCTCCAATTGCCTTTCATGGACGCTTTGTGGACTTGCACAGGTCCTGAGATTGGAATCATCGAGGCATCCGCGCGTCCTCGAACCTCTCCCCTCCCTGAAATTTTGCCCCCGATGACTTCACTGCTGGCGCCTCCAGAGGTAGTTGCTATAGCGCCGCGCGCCCCCAATTCCCACAACTCTTCATTTGCATATGCTCCTCCAACAGCATTTCCCGATGTGAGCTCGCCCGAATATGCAACGCCCGGAAAATCTGCAAAAATCCTCATCATCTTTTTGTAAATTCTATCCGGATTATACCTGCGTATTTTATATGGGTTTGGAACGCCTGCTCTAAATGCTCTCATCTCTGGATTGAACAGATTGTTTGCGTATGAATACACTTCTTTAGCTTCCGGATGCATCATGCTTAGAACATCTTGATTAAGATGCAATCTTCCTGGGTCAAGCAGCGGAACTCTGTATGGATATAAACTGAGATTATATCTGCGCATGCTTGTATACTCAGGAATAGATTTTCTTTCCTCAGGAATAACCCTAGATTTTTTTACATTGTAGTAATCAGGATGCTCATAACCGCCAGGCCTTTCCCATAAATCAAATGAGAGATCCCTATAATCAAAACCCAACACTTTCGGAAGTTTTTTACTAATCTCCCTAAACTTCTCGATATAATATCTGCGCTGGAACAGAGAAGAGAGGTCTCTTGACGGCGAAGCCCTCCTTGAAAACTCTGCGCCAAACCCTGCAAGCAACCTAACAAACTCTGATTCATCGTTGCTCACTCTGCTTAATGTTGGGAGAACATATTTAGCCGCATGTTGCACTAAATAAGGATCAGTTTTGTAGATCGCAAGCAATGTTCTCAGCACGGTTCTTGCAGTGTATGGATCTTTAAAGGCGCACTTATTCCAGAAATCTCCGAGCAGGTATGCATCCATATATGTTGCGTTGGACAGGAATGAGTTGAGGAGAGCCTGCTCTTCATTTGTGAGTTGAGGAGGCTGCACGCCCTTCAGCTTGCTCGCTTCATAATCCGCCAATTGCTCCTCTCCAATCTCCATTGAAGCAGTCCTGACCAAATCCTCAAACGATTGCCTTTTCATGCTGTAATCTGCCTTCATTTCATCTGGAAACAGGTTATTCATGCTCTCAAAATCTATTCTTGTTTTAAGCACAGTTATTGCAGAAACATTTTTCCCAAACATCTTCCTTATCCTTTTTTCGATGAACTGCAATCTCTGTTCGATGGTTTTTTCATCATCTAAGTATGAAATGCGGCTGAACTGCGCGTATATATCTTTCAAATTTGCCATAACTCCTCTGAAATAATCAATATTTGTTTTGCTCTTTTTTGGAAATATTTTTTGGAAATCCTCCAACGAATGTCGCACATTATAATATAAGTATGCCGCAAACAGCTTTTTTTCAGATTCGCTTAATTTATCGTAGTTTGTTTTTATGTAGGTATCCAATGCATCAAACTCACTATTGAGACCAAATAAGTAGCATTTTTCACCTTTATAGACCAGTATTGCCGCACGGTAGAAAAGCTTAGCATTAACTTCCCCAAGCTTATTTCCATCTTTTACATAATCTGCCAGCGCAAACATCATGCGCTTGCGCATTATATTCTGCTCCTCCTCTGCAACGCTCATAATCTCCTCGGCGCTTACTTTGTTCAGCGCACTTATTTCTCTCTCAGTAGGAGCAAACCTTTCATCAAGCAGTTTTTTTATGAGCGCATCATTATCAGTTGTTTTTCTTTTTGGCACTTCTACTCTTACCCTTTTTCTTTGTTTTATGCGCTGTTCTGCCTCATTTACATGTTTTTGCATGCTATTTGCATATTTTTTTATCTCCTGCGCGCTCATATCTCTTGTCGCAGCATACAAAAACAACATTTTCAGCCCAAGCCAATTCTTATTCTTATCGAACGTTTTTAGCAGATTGCGCAGTTTATCCGGCAGAAGTTTTTCATTGCTAAACAGCCACTTATATTTGGTTTTGCCAAGATACCTACTTTTCATGTAATCTTCATCTTTTTTGAGTCCAGTATAACCTAATTGGTCAAGGCGGACTGCAACCGTTGCGATTCTGTTTAGGATTTTTTCCCTCTCTCGCTCTTCCTTGGATTTTATTGCCTGCGCAACCATGATATCCTCCACTAATATGTTATTGCCTATTCTTTTTATACTTTCTGCACTGCTTTTTGCAGGAGCGGAGTGCATAAGCTGCACGGCAGCAATGGTGATGATAAACTTTCGAAGCTTGTATGATTTCATAGGGTAAAATTAGAATGAATATAAGCATATAAACTCATCGCTTATATTTCCAAATCCCTTATTTTTTCTTCTCCTTTGGATTTGCGATTCTTTTTCTCTTCTTTTTTGGATTTTTGATTGGCTGTTTTCTTTTTCTTCGCAGCCCGCTTTTTGCTAGCTCTCATAGGAACAGATCTATTGCGAGCTGGTTTCTTAAATAGTTCTGAATATTTGTTCTGCAACGAATTCTTATTCCTAGTCACCCATGCAGCCAGCTTATTCCTAGTATCTATACCAAAATACCCATCTGTTTTTGCACCTGCCAGTTTTTGCAATTTCTTGATTGCTTCTTTGGTTTTTGCGCCGTACACGCCATCAATCTTTATTGTTTTCCCCTTAATGTATCCAAGGTTGACTAGCGTGTTGTATATAGCTTGCACATACACTATCTCCTCATGCTTCCATACGCCATTTGCCCCTCCTATCCAGTTTTTTCCATTGTGCCTCTTATCCAATCCGTAATCAAGCGTAATCAATCTCTCATACTTTTGCCCAACAGTATTGTTTCGCACATTTCCAACCGCCAATCCAACGCCCCTGGCGAGCAAGAGATTAGTTATTTTAATGTCTTCCTTTTTGGGCTTAATTCTCCTTTTCATTCGTTTTTGAACCATAATCTCCCCATTAAATTTTGGGTTTGGATAAATATAAACCTATCTTAACACAAGAAACAATATGCCTGCAATTATGATTGTGAGCACAAGCACAACAATCGTTTTAAACAATAATTCTATACCCTTCCAAACAATGCTCGCAAGCACATATGCCAATGCGAGCGATATGACGAGCACGATTCCTAAGTGCACTGCATCCATATGCAATTATCTGCTTAAACATATAAAAATAGATGCCGCAGGGCGGATTTCCAACCAAATATTTGAACCACCGACACCACGGTTTCAGAGCACATACTGCATTCTTCAGCCGTGTGCTCTCCCAGGCTGAGCTACTGCGGCATTATTTCATGTTCTCGTATTTTTTCATCTTTGCTGCATCGCCGAAGCACGTTTTGCATATTACAATCCTGCGCACCTTGCGTATATTTTTCGCAGCGTGTTCGCAGCTTCTGCACACATACTTATTGCAAAATGCACACTTCTCAACGAAATGCGTTTCTCTCCCGCATCTTTCGCATCGCTTTATCATCATCCATCACTCATCGATATTTGATGTTATAAATTATATAAATTATGCTGCGTATTTAAGCATAGTTATAAATGGTGATAGCATGGATGCTTCTAAAGTATTGGACCAGATTAATGCTGACAGGTATAGATGGGTGGACTTGCAGTATACAGATGTGCTCGGTTTTTTCAAAACAGTTACTATTCCTTCGAGAAATCTTGATGTTGATTCATTCAAGGTTGGAGGCGCAGTGATAGACAATTACTCAATGTTCTATGACTCGGGAGAGCATCTGCCTCTCATACCTGACCCCAACACATACGCAGTTGTTCCATGGGAGCCGAGCACAGTCAGGTTGATCGCGCGCACGAATTCCCCATACGACCCGCGCAACCTGTTGTCTAATGCGCAGGATTTAGGAAAGAAACATAAAATCTCATTTGAATTGGGAACTGAGATGGACTTTTACATAATGGATTCTTTAGTTACGGATGTTTCGCATTTTAGTTATGGCGCATACATGGATTCGAGAGAGATTGCCATGAGCCAATATGATGGGGAGTTTGAGCACGGTTCGAGACGCAATCAGACGCTGAATGCGGACATAGCGAGGGGCATTCGCCTGCAAATAGGAGATTATGCCGACCTTACAGGAGTAGATGTGCGCTCGCTTACTCATGAGAAGGGCAGAATGCAGCAAGAGGTTGCGCTATCACCAAACAGCCCTCTCAAAGCTGCTGATGATTTTGCAAGCGTGAAGCATCTCACTAAGAATGCAGCTATGCTTGTGGGCGCAATAGCAACATTTGCGCCAAAAGTATCAAACAACGAACCGATGAGCGAAGCGCACATAAATTTCAGCGGATGGAAAGGTGATGACAACATATTCATGGATTTGAGCGGCAAACAGCTCAGCGATACAGGGTATTATTTTTTGGCAGGGCTTATGGACCACATACGCTCTCTCAGCGCATTCCTGCTTCCAACCACTCTTTCATACAAAGATGCTGTGCATATTGAGCACATTCGAGCATTCAACAATCTCGTTAGAATTCCTCTCGCAATACAGGGCGAATCAGATAAGAGAATAGAGTACAGGTTTGCAGATTCCTCAATCAATCCATACCTTGCATACAGCGCTCTTATCGCTGCAGGGGTTGATGGCATCAACAAAAAGCTATCTTTTGATGAAGGGAAGGAAGTATCTACTCCGAGGTCCCTTGCTGAATCGCTCAGTTCTCTGCTCAGCGACCATGACTTTCTTAAAAACATATTTAGCGATGAGTTCCTTCACATGTACATCGATCTGAAAGAGAGGGAAATAAAAGAGGTTTCATCGCGCATAAGCGGGTTTGAACTGGCTAAATACCAAAACATTTAGCTTAATAATTTTTCTTTGCATATTATTCGCAGAGAGGTGTTTTTATATGGTGGAATTTAGAGGAGTTAAGCTAGGATATGTTGAAGCAAAGAGGGAGAAAGATACTCTCATTAATGGGTTGAACATAAACATAAACATAGATGATATTAAAGCGATGAAAGAAGATATTATGTTAGATTTCACATACACTGTGAAATATGCAGATGATGTTGGTTATCTTAAAATAAGCGGCACTGTGTATGCAAAGGACAGCGAAGACGGCGCAAAGAAGATTGAAGAGGGGTGGAGAATGGAGAAGAAACTCCCAAATGAGATTGCGCAGCCGCTGCTCAATCTCATCAATTTCAGCTCAGGCGTAAACGGCGTGTTCGTTGCGCGCGCAGTTAACCTTGCGCCCCCGTTGATACCGCCTCGCATAGAAATTACAAGCAAGGGCGGCGCGGCAACTTCAGGAAAAAGAGCCTAATTTTTCTTTTTTATTGCAATAAAATCATACCATTCCGCTGATGTACGCTAATATATACCCAAGCACCGTTCCCAGCATGATGGGCGGCAGCGCGGGAAGGAATAATTTGCGCTTTTTAACGAATGCTAATGTGATGGCAAGCGATATGATTGAGAATGTTGAGATAACTATGAACGCGCTTATTGCCGCTCCAATGTTCTGCACCGCCATGAATTTGAATACAACCAAGTTGAATGCTAATGGGAGCGCAATGTCCCCAGTCCCAAGCTCCAGCCGTTCAGTTCTTTCCTGAATAAATTCCCTAACTTTGCCTTTGTATTTTGCTTTCACTCTCTTCCTTACTTTCTCCTTTGCAGATATTGAGAAAGAGATATCTCTCGCGCCAAACTCCGAAGCAAGCAGAACCATATGTTTTGTGACGAATACAGCAACATAATCATACACGCTCATGATAATTACGAATATTATCATATCTATGAAGGAAAAGAACGTTGCAAACATTACAGCAACTCCCGCGCTTGAGACCGTTGCCGTGAGGTTTTTTATGCGAGGATTGAAGAATTTTATGGTGGACAGCATAACAGCGAGCGCAACCGCCGTTCCAATGTCATACCCGACATGCAAGCCTACTCCGTAGAATATTACGAATGTTGCGCTTGCTACGATAATAAACTCCATTATTTTGTAGAGCAGCACCCCTTTATACTTAGTCACTAATATTACCAGAAATATTACAGTGAACGCAAACCCAAGAAGCATGAAGAACAAGTCATCTATTGAATATTGTTCATATTTAAACACATCTGATGCATCATGCTGCACAAACGCGCTCATCACAACCAAACCTAAAATCTGTGCGATTGCGAACATTGCGAGCAATTTTGCAACATTATTCATGCATCATCTTCTATCTAGCAATTTTATAAATCCATGTTTTGGCTTATATATCTCTCCCTTCTCCGCGAGCTGATCCAATATCCTCTCAGCTTCTCTCCCATCAATGTCATACTCTTTCAATGCATCCTTTATATCTTCAACATCAATCATATCATACTTTTCCGACAACTGTTTGATTACATTAAGCATAATAGCAAACTTCTCTGTCCTTGCCTTTGGCTGGCCTGTGGCGATGATATCTATATCAAGCTTTCCTGTGCTTGAATCGAGCGCAATCTGTTTAAGTGCATAATCGAACAATTTTATCGCGCGTTCAGCATCTTCAATCTCTGCGAAGTTGCTCAACCTTGCTTTTGCAGACGCTTCTGTAAGCCGTATCAGCCCTTCTATTTGCCGTGCGGTTATAGGCACTGAACCTTCCTTCTTCCCCATCTTTCTCATTTCAACATAGTATTCAGAAATCCTATCCATTGCATCTTTTGTAAGCTTTGGGAAGATGTTCTTGCGCGCATACGCTATGTATTTTCTCAACAATTCCTTATCTATTATGCTGTCATCTTTTATGGATTCCTCCCCATTTGCATGAAAATTCAGTATGTGCTTAGCCATTTCCCTATCCTTCTGTTCATCAAGCACATCGAAAATTGGAAATATGAGATCAAACCTGCTCAATATTGTTGGAGGGATGTTGAACTGCTCAGCAGGATACTGGTTTGGGTTGAACCTCCCATACTTAGGGTTTGCCGCAGCAATTATTGAGGTTTTGGTTTTGAATCTTGCAACAATTCCTGCTTTCGCAACCGATACTGATTGCATTTCCATAGCTTCGTGAAGCGCGGCTCTTTCCTTATCATCAATTTTATCAAACTCATCTATTGCAGCAATTCCGCCGCTCGCGAGAACAAGCGCTCCGGCTTTCAGCACCCATCCCCCATCACCCAATTCATCTCTTTCGGCTGATGCTGTAAGCCCCACTCCTGAGATTGATTTTCCGCTCACATACACGCTTTTTGGGGCAACATCAGACACATATTGCAACATTCTTGATTTTGCCGCGCCGGGATCACCTATTAATAGAAGGTGTATATCGCTTCTGATTGGCGCGCCGCCCGGCAAAACTTTGTTGCGCGTGCCTCCAAACAATTGAAGCGCAATAGCCTGCTTAATCATGCCGTGTCCGTAGATTCCGTGCGCAATTGATTCAGCAATCCTCTTCAATATGTTTGGATCTTTGCTGAGTTTTTTTATCTCAATTTCTTCTTCTTCTGTAACTTCCAACTGCTCAAAATCCTTCTGCATCTTCTCTATGCTCACAACATCTAAATATTTTGCGTACACATTCTCATTCTTGCCTTTCTGAGGCGGTTTTATCCTCAGCACTGCCGTTACGATGATATTATCTCCAGGATTGATTGTATTCACTAGATCATCTTCTATCATAAGCGGTATGTGGCTTGCCGGCGCACCGCCTCTCAACCTTTCAAGCAGTTCTTGTATCTCGGCCATCTGCACATCTATGAAGTACGACTCCTCTTCGGAAAAATTGATTTTCTTTTTGCATACTTCGCAGATGCTCATGGGTTTAGTTGATTTAGTTATGGCGATTTTGTAAGTTGCGCCGCAATTGGAACATTTGTATATTGCAATTTTCACTTTGGGTTTCGTTTCAGCGCGTTTTGTCACAACCCCCTCAACTCTTATCATCTTATCTATGTGCGCCGCACCAATATCCTGTATGAGCAAGTTTGTATCCGGAAGATTGGTTATGCGAACATGCGGTTCGTGCCCATACTCTTTCTCAACGCCGCACTTTTCAAGGGCTTCGTTTGCAGCAGCAAGCATCTCATCAGGGCTTGACAGGAGGGCATCAGCAAGTTCGGTATTCCATTTCTCAACATCCGAATAATCGATAAGAATGCTGCGAACTTTTGGGAACATGCTTTTTAATCTTGCAATCTTCTTTCCATATACTGTTGACAAAAATTCCTCCCACTCGCTCGCAAATTTCTCATCTACCTGCATGATTTGTTTAGCTGCTGAATCATTTTTATTTGTTTTTGGGGCAGGATTCCTATTCTGAAAAAATTAGGCGTGCGTTTGCGCGAAGTTTTCATTAATAGGGCATTCTCTCAGGAAAACTGCGGTAAAAGCAAAATAAAGCGCTCAGATTTCCATAATCAAAAAACAAAGGGCAAAACAGCGCATTTTAGTTTTGCAGCCATTTTTAGCCAGCTTTACTTAACAATTCCAAAGCCTCCCAATCTCCACCTATTTGATGCCATTCTGCTAATTGCAACCTTTGTTCCCTTCTCTGCTACGATCGGCCTTTTCAGTATTAGGTGCGCAACTCCTTTTTTCAGATTCTTAATTATTCCTACGCTTATTGCTGTTCCTACGCTGATCACAATTGGTTCATTCATCTGCAATGAAGGCATCTGCACATCAGTGCGCTCTATTAAGTCGTATTTAATATCAATTTCATTTACTGGGTCAGGCAAAGTGCCCGGCTTTCCAACCAACTGCCCAACCAACCCATCAGATTTTGCGAGCGATGGGTCGAGCAAGGTTGACAGCGCGATAAGCCCGCCAGGACCTGCTTTTTCAAGCTTTTCGCCCGCGCAGCGTATGTCAGTGACGGTCGTATGCAATTTTTTATGAATCCCTCTTTTTTTATCTATTATTATTCCCGGTGAAATCTCAATCTCATCACCTATCTTTACCTCCCCTTGCATTATAGATCCACCTATCACTGCTCCAACGAGCCGCGTTAACTCCGAGCCCGGTTTGTTAACATCAAAAGATCTTGCAACATACATGGCAACGGGCAGTTCAGCATTTCTTTCAGGAACAGGTATTGTTTCATATACAGCTTCAAGAAGCGCATTCACATTTATGCCATAATTAGCGGCCATAGGTATTATCGGCGCGTTTTCGGCTTTCGTGCCTTTGAGAAAAGCCCTAATCTGCTCATAATTTTGCTTGGCCTTCTCAGGGCTTACTATATCTACCTTGTTCTGCACAACCACAATCTTGTCTATGCCAAGTATCTGCAACACCATCAAATGTTCTAATGTTTGCGGCTGCGGGCAATCCTCATTCGCAGCAATCACTAATATTGCCCCATCCGTTATGCTCGATGCTGCGATTGCAGTGGTCATAAGCGTCTCGTGGCCCGGCGCGTCGAGTATGGAGAATTTCCTGACCACTTCGGTTTTGGAACCACATATTCCGCAGGTTTGCTTGGTAGTGAATGCCTGCGTTCCTTTGCACTTAGGGCATTTGCGTATCTCAACATCTGCATAACCTATTTTAATCGTGATCCCTCTTCGTATCTCCTCGCTGTGCTTATCAGCCCACACGCCGCTGAGCGCTTTGGTAATGCTCGTTTTGCCGTGGTCTACATGGCCGAGCATCACTATGTTAAGTTGCGGTTGCATCTATTTTTCCTCCTTTTTTTCTTCCTCTTCCTTCTTGAACATTTCAGAAAGAGGTTGCGCGCCCGCCTTTTTCACTATAACATTGACTTGAGAAATTTCTTCAGAAATCGTATTGCCCCTAACTGTTTTTCTCCTTCTCAATCCTTTCTTTGCCTTTCTTATTCCTGGGCCGCCACCTATGAACACAACTTTTTTTCCAGCGCCCCTAACATCTTTTCGCATAGGGAATCCTGAGTTATCGCTGCCCCCCTTTATTTCAAAAATATATCCGGGAACGCCTATTAAATCTCCTTCAAGCTCCTCGCCGATTTTTTTTCCCGCCAGAGCAGCAGATTTTCCAGCATCCAACTCTACTTTATATGTCTTTCCATCTTTGTCTCCAATATTTATCTTCATAATTTCACCCCAGTACGTTCCGCGCGAACGCACAGCGCTCAAATTAAGAGCCGTGATGTTTATAAAATAAATTTGTTTATTTCTGTTGATGGACCTTGTTTTGCTGCAACCTTTCCTCCACGCAAAGGGCGGTCTTGAAAAAGTAGTGCTCAAGATTGCGGAAAGGCATTCTCCGATTATTTATTCCTACCGCTATCTTCCAGAGAATACATTTTCAGAGTTCAAGGAATTTGATATAAAGGTTGTAAAACCTTTCCTTACTGTTCCCGCGGGCGTTTTGCCAGAGAGGGTTAAATGGGGCGTGCAGAGCGGAGATGCGTTCTGGAATCTCAAAATAAAGCACGATTATGATGTGCTGAATGCGCACGGCACGCCGAGCGAATGGGCGCGCAACAAGAATGAGCGAATGTTATGGTATTGCCATTCTCCCAACAGAGAGGCTTTTGATTTGTACGAATGGAGAATGAAGCAAAGAGGTTTTTTTGGCAGAGCAATGTTTTGGTCATCAATACAGTTTTACAAGTTTTTTGAGTTCAAGGTGATAAACCGCATTGAGAGAATTGCAACAAATTCAGTTAATTCGCAATTCCGCATAAAGAAATACCTCAGGCGCGATTCAAAAATTATCCCCCCTGGCGTTGATGTTAATGAATACATGAACAACGGATACGGCAGATACTTCTTCTATCCATCCCGCATAACTCCTGAAAAAAGATTTGAGTATGCAATATCCGCATTCAAGAAATCTGGCCTTAGAGAAAAGGGATATGAGCTGATTATTGCTGGTTCGCTGATAAAGGATAGGGCGGAGCATGTCATGTATTACGAGAAAATACGCGATATGATAAAAGGCTACGGCAGGATATTGCTTGATGTTTCGCAGGCAGAGCTTAAACAATTGTATTCGGAAGCGCTGTGCGTGGTTTTCACGCCTGTTAGCGAGGACTTTGGCATAATTCCGCTGGAAGCAATGGCATCCGAGAAGCCTGTGATTGCGGTTAATGAAGGCGGCCCGAAAGAAACGATTGCGCACGGAAGAACAGGTTATTTAGTAAATTCTGTTGATGAGATGGCTGAAACAATGAAAATGCTGGCTGATAACATGGATTTGGTTGAGCGCATTGGGAGGGCTGGCAGGGAGCATGTTAAGAGAAATTTTTCATGGGAAAGGTTTTTCAAAGTTTTTGACTCTTTGCTAAAGGAGGTCGCAAAAAATGGATAAGGTTGTTCTTGCTGCAGGCACTTTTGACATACTGCATTTAGGGCATGTCCATTATCTTGCTCACGCAAAAGAGCTTGGCGGCAAGCTTGTTGTTGTAGTTGCCACAGATAAGTTTGCGCGCAAGCACGGGAAACATCTCATGCACAATCAAAATGAGCGCGCAGATCTTGTTAAAAATCTGCGGATGGTTGATGAAGTTATTATTGGTGATGAGGCAGACATGCTTAATTCAGTAAAAAATGCAAAACCTTCCATCATATATCTTGGCTATGACCAGCATGTTCCTGATGGGTTGGAGAGGTTTTGCAATCAGCATGGCATAGAGATTATAAGAGATAAATGCAGCATGGACCCAAGCAGGCATAAAACATCAGCAATAAAACGCAGGATGCTTAATGCAAAGGAAAGAAATTTAGTTGAATTGATCAATCTTTCTGAGAGGAACATTAGGCTTTGCCCGTGGTGCGGCGAGCGTTCTTCATCGCAATTCTTAAAAGAAGTTGTTGGCGAGGTTGAAGAGCTTAGGCAGGCGTTCATAAGCAAAGATTACGATAATGTGAAGGAGGAGATTGGCGATATAATATGGGATTTGCTAACGCTTTCGCATATATGCGAGAAGGAAGGCAAATTCAGCAGCGAATCTGTTCCGCGCAGCATACTTAATAAGATTGAGAACAGGAAGCCATGGCTTATTCGAGGAGAAAAAGTTTCCAAAGAAGATGCCGAACGCATCTGGAAAGAGGCAAAGAAGCGCGAGAAGTAGGGGCAAGCGCTTGCGCTTATACATGCGCGATTTGGATCAAATGAAAAAATCAACAAATTTATTTAAAAATATATCTTTCACTAATTAAGTTAGTGGTATTATGGGGAAGTGCGAGGACTGCAAAACCTGCGAGGTTGCAATACCCAACATCGAGAAAAAGAATCTGCATTTTGAGAGAAGGGTAAGTTATTCTGGAAGATCTCTCATAATCTCAATACCTGAGGATTTAGCAAAGTATATGAATATTTCAAAAAAGTCAAATGTCCGCATAATTACGGTGGATAGGAAGCGCTTTCTTGTTGAGGTAGTTTAATTGATGTTGGATAAGTCCGTTGCAGAGGAGATATCAGAGCGTAAGAAGGAGCCAGAATGGATGCTTAAGCTTAGATTGAACGCGTTGCGCAGGTTTAATGAGATGAAAATGCCCGAGTGGCCAGTTCCTAATTTAGCTGAGATTCGCTTTGATGAAATAAACTATTACACTCCGCAATCTGTGAAAAGCAGTTCATGGGAGAAAGTTCCGGAATATATGCGCGCAATTTATGAAAAGATGGGCATACCTGCTGCTGAAAGAGAGCTTTTAGTTGGGGGGTCTATCGCGCAGTATCAGTCAGAGAGCATATATGAGAAAATAATGAAGGATTGGGAGAGAAAAGGAGTTATCTTCATGAGTTTGGACAGAGCATTGTCAGAGCATCCTAAACTGGTCAGGAAATACTTTTCTAATGCAGTCAAAATTGATGATAATAAATTCAGCGCATTGCATTATGCAGTATGGAGCGGCGGGTCTTTTTTGTATGTTCCAAAAGGGGTTAAGGTAGGCGTGCCCATGCAAATATATTTTTACATGAAATCCAAGAATGAAGGGCAATTCGAGCACACATTAATAATCGCCGATGAGGGTTCAAGCGTGCATTACATAGAAGGGTGCAGTGCTCCGCTCTATGACAAAAGCTCGTTGCACTCAGCAGTAGTGGAGGTGTTTGCGCATAATAACAGCCATGTCAGGTACACTACTATACAGAATTGGAGCAGAAATGTTTACAATATGAACACTAAGCGCGCGCTTGTGCATGACAATGCGCTGGTTGAATGGGTTGGCGCATCATTAGGTTCAAAAGTATCTATGCTCTATCCATGCAGTGTTCTTTTAGGCAGAGGCGCAAAATCATCAAGCTTCTCCATTACATTAGCTCCGAAAGGAACTGTGAAGGAAGGCGGTGCAAAAATGATTCATTTGGCTTCAAACACTAAATCAATCATTTTAAGCAAGAGCATATCTTTGGAAGGGGGGCATAGCGTATACCGCGGTCTTGTTAAGATAGGCAAAGGCGCAACAAATTCATCGTGCAATGTTAAGTGCGATTCGGTTTTGATAGGGGATGATGCAAAAACCGATACATATCCCTATTCGGATATCCAAGAATCGGATCATGTGCAATTTAGCCATGAAGCAAAAACAGGCAGAATCTCTGAACATGTGCTGAGTTATATGAGGAGCAGGGGTATACGCGAGAGCGATGCCATAACCATGTACATAAACGGGTTCATAAAACCTGTGCTTGAACAGATTCCCCTTGAATATGCGATTGAGCTTAACAGGTTCATACAGATTGAGTTGGAGGATGTTGATAATGTTGAAAATTAACAATTTGAATGTTTACATAGGAAAAAGGCATTTAGTTAAGGATGCAAGCATGCAGATAAATTCTGGAGAACTGCATGTGCTTATGGGGAAGAACGGCTCCGGCAAATCAACGTTTGCCAATGCAATCATGGGCCTCCCAGGATATGATGTGAAGGGAAGCATTTTGCTTGATGGAGAAGACATAACTGGAATGGGCATTGATGCCCGCGCGCGCAGAGGGCTATTTCTCTCATTTCAAAATCCTGTTGAGATTGATGAGATTAAGAATTCATTGTTTGTTAGGCAGGCCATGAAAGCTTGCGGAATTGCTCAAGAATTGAGTGAATTTAAACTGTCATTTATAAATAATTTAGCAAAAGCTGGGCTGGATGAATCGTTCTATTCGCGAAGCGTTAATTCCGGTTTTTCTGGAGGCGAAAAAAAGAAGAACGAACTTGCTCAGATGCTTATGTTGAACCCAAAGTATGCGATACTTGACGAAATTGATTCAGGTTTAGATATCAATTCAGTAAAGAATGCGGCATCGATAATAACCTCGCAGGTTAAAAAAGGGATGGGCGTGCTGCTGATAACGCACAACCCGCTAATATCTGAATTTCTTAATCCTGACATGGTACACATTTTCAGCAATGGCAGCATAGCTAAACAGGGCGGAAAAGAGCTGATTGCGCTTATTAAAGGAGAGGGGTATGATTTATGATTGGATATTATTTTGGTGATACAGGTTTCGTTTCGCAGAATGGAGATTCAGTAAAAATTGTTGTTCCTGGCAATACTAATGCAGTAATAACGCTGAAGCTTATGTATTCTGGCAGTGTTTCTGTTAAGCTTGGAAGCTGCTCAAAGCTTATCCTTTCATCTTTATGCCAGTTTATTGACTCCAACCAAAATGTGAAATATGATTGCGTTGCAGGTGAAGGGTCGGTGTTTGTGCACACGGCAAACATTCAAAACTCTGTTCAATCGCATGTTGCCATCAACAACAAATTATCGAATAATTGCAATTCAACTCTCAATATTATTGCTGCGCATTGCAAGAATGCCTGGCTGGATGTTCGCTCAGAGCTTTGCATCAAAACATCAAATAAGTTGAATTTGCTGGTGCTCCCTGAAAACGGCTCGAGCATAAATGCTAACCTCACTCATGCGCACGCAGGCTTTTCGTCATTGAGCCAGATTGATTGCGCAGGCATAGTAGATGGCGCCTCCTGCAAAATTGACAGCATGATCTCTGTAAAGGAGCATGCTCGTGATGCAATTTCATCATTTAGGTGCAGGCTTATCAATATTAACAATTCCAACATATCTGTTGTTCCTGCGCTGAGCATACACAACAGAGATTCTGATGTAAAGCACGATGTTTCAGTTCAAGATATAAAAGATGATGCGCTGTCATATATTCAGAGCCGTGGTGTGCCAAGGCATGAGGCGGCAGAGCTGTTTAAGAATGGAGTTGTGCAGCGTATGATTAATAAAATGGGTGATGCATTTGGATATTAAGAAAGATTTTCCTATATTGAGCAAGTTTCATTATTTGGACAGCGCAGCGACCTCGCTCAAGCCAGTTTCGGTTGTGCAGGCAGTTAGAGAGTATTATATGGAATATCCTGCCAATGTGCATAGGGGAGTTTATAAGTTAAGCGAGCGCGCAACAGATGAGTATGAAAAAAGTAGGGAAGCAACAGCCGAGTTGTTTAATTCCAAGCCTGATGAGGTCGTTTTTACCAGAAATACAACTGAGTGCATAAACCAACTTGCAAATGTTTTCGCAGGCACTTTGCTAAACAAAGGCGATGTTGTGTTGATAACTGAGATGGAGCACCACAGCAACCTACTACCATGGTTGATGCTTAAGCAGAAGATAGGAATAAAAGTAGGGTATGTTAAGCTGGATGGCCCAACGCTTGATTATTCGGATTTTGAATCAAAGATTCATTCGCTCAAACCAAAAGTTGTTTCTTTTGTTCATGCATCTAACGTTCTCGGAACAATCAACGATGCGAAAAAAATATTGGATATGTGCTCAGATTTAGGCATAACCACTGTTATGGATTGCGCGCAGTCCGCACCGCATATGCGTATTGATTTCCGCAAACTTGGGGTGGATTATGTAGCATTCTCAGCACACAAGATGCTTGGGCCTACTGGAGTAGGCATTCTGATAGGCAAATCCCATCTTCTCGAATCTCTTCCTCCATTCTTTGGCGGCGGAAGCATGGTTTCAAAAGCAGATCTGCAATCGTTCATCCCTGCAGAAATACCGCAGAAATTTGAGGCGGGCACGCCTAACATTGCTGGAGTGATAGGGTTTGGCGCAGCTGTTCGTTACATAAAGCAGATTGGGTATGAACAAATGCACCGCACTGAAACAAATCTTCTTGAGCACACGCTTAAAAGGCATGATGAAGTATCCGATTTTGTTGAGCTGCACTCAAACACTGATTTGAAGAACAGCTTAGGAATATTCACATTCAGCGTGAAAGGCGTTCATCCGCATGATGTTGCGGCAATACTTGATGAATCTAATGTTTGCGTGCGTGGGGGCCATCATTGCGCGCAGCCCCTGCACAATCTGCTTGGAGCAGACCACACTGTGCGCGCGAGCTACTATTTCTACAACAGCAAATCAGATGTTGATGCGCTGTTTTCGGCTCTTCAAAATGTGAAGAAGGTGTTCTCTTTATGAATTATGAAGAGTTTATAGACAGGTATAAATCTCTTAAACACAGAGGGAAGATTGAAGGGGCTTTGCATACATTCAAATCAAATTTCTCGTGCGGCGACAGCATAGATGTATATGTTAAGGTTCGCGGTTCAAAAATCGTTGATGCAAAATTTGATGGGAAAGGATGCGTGCTTTCATTTGTTAGCGCAGATATATTGTGCGATTATTTGATGGGAAAGGAACTTGATGATTTATGCGAATTAGATTTTAATAGAATGGTTGAATTAATAGGTTTTATGCCTTCTGTTGGCAGAAAAGGGTGCGTTGAAATCATACTGAACGCTGTTAAATCCCTGTGCAAAGGTGGTGCGCGTGAAGACCGTAGAACGCAAGATTAAGAATGGGAAGTTGGTAAGGATTTCAGTAAAATTCAACGGTGACCGCATTTCAGATTTAAAAATTACTGGGGATTTTTTTATGCATCCTGAAGAAAGCATAATCGAGTTTGAGCAGATATTCATGGGAAAAAAGGTTGAAGGTCTGCGCAGTAAGATAATGAAGGAGCTAGTGAAACGCAAGATAAAAATTGTGTGCATAGGGTTTGATTATAATGATGTGTGCAGCATGGTTGAGGAGGCGTGGCGATGTGGAGAGTAATCACTGCATCAAAAAATGATGCGTTCATGAACATGGCGGTAGATGAAGCAATATGCAATTATGTTCGGGACGGCGGCGAGCCAACAATACGCTTTTACATGTGGAATCCTTCCGCAGTTAGCATAGGGTATTTTCAAAGCGTTATGGATGAAGTTGATGTAGAATTCTGCAACAAGAATGGCATAAGCGTTGTTCGCAGAAGAACAGGGGGAGGCGCAGTGTATCACGATTCGCATGGGGAAATCACTTACAGCGTGATTGCGCCCCAGGATATGTTCCCAGAATCGATATTGCAATCATACAAAATGATATGCAGTTGGATTGTTGATGGATTAGAAAGCATAGGAATTAATTCATCATTTAAGCCCATAAACGATATCATAATCAATGAAAAAAAGATTTCTGGCAGCGCGCAAACGAGAAAAGAAGGCGTGCTTTTGCAGCACGGCACGGTTTTATATTCCCTAAACTTAGATACGATGTTCAGGTGCCTTAAAGTAAGCGATGAAAAAATTAGGGATAAAATGATTAATTCTGCAAGGCAAAGAGTTACTTGCGTAAATGATTACTGCGACATTCCTATACAGAAGCTTCACAATTCCCTTCTCAATAGTTTCTGCTATGGAAAAGAATGGCGTTTTGGTGAACTTACTGAGAAAGAGTTGGCAGATGCAAACTTTTTAGCTAAAAATAAGTATAAAACGCATCAATGGAATTTTTGGAGATAATGCATGGGCTTGCCCAGTGCAAGCGCCGCCGCTTCATGAATTGATTCATACATTGTAGGGTGTGTATGAACTGTTCCTTCAATATCCTCTAAGAATGCATTCATCTCTATTGCCAGCCCCAACTCTCCAAGAAGTTCAGATGCATTCTTACCGACTGCCGTTGCTCCGGTAATTCTGCCATCATTATCATATCCGATTTTAATGAACCCTTTGCTTCCTGTGGCCACAGCTTTTCCGAGCGCTGAGAATGGAAATTTAACAACATTTTTTGAGTTTTTGATGTCTCCAACAACCGCAATCTCAGGATGCGTAAACACTGCCGCAGGCATCGCATTAACATCGTACGCAGAGCTTTTTATGTCAGCAACCGCTTCCGCAGCTGCTCTGCCCTGCATAAAGGCTTTGTGCGCAAGCATTGGGCCCTTAACAACATCGCCTATTGCGTAAATGTTAGGCATGTTTGTTTGCATCTTTTCATCAACCTTAATATATCCTTGTTCATCAACGTTCACTCCTGCATTTTCCAGCCCTATCCCTTTAGTGTTTGGGATTCTCCCCATAGCAATTATGAGCTTGTCTGCATCCAACTTAATTCTTTTTCCGCTTGACAGGAACTCAATCTGCACGCGGTTTCTGCTTTTATTTATGCTGGCAATGATTGTTTGTTCATGAACCTTAAAGAACGACTCCTTTTGCACTATTGAAACCGCATCTCCATCAATTCTCGACAGCAACCTTGATCTTGCAAGCAGATGCACTTCAGATCCCATCTCAGAAAAATATGTGCCAAGCTCTGCTGCGATGTATCCTGCTCCAAGTATTGCAATCCTCTTTGGAATATCTTTAAGAAACAATGCTTCCCGCGAAGTAATGATGTTATTTCCGGTTTTTACGCCTTTTGGAATGCGCGGAATAGAACCTGTTGCGATAATGCATTTCCCAAACCTCACACTTTCATTCACTTTTTTTCCAGATATGCGCGCAAAATTGCGCGATTCAAGGCGCGCCTCGCCTTTCATCACATCAATATTGTATGATTTGAGCAGAAGTTTTACCCCATCTCTCAATCTCCTGACGACATCTAAGTTTTTCTTTCTTATTTTTTTTGCATCAATATCAATTTTTGCAATGATTCCTGCATGTTGCAGCAGTTTCATCTCCTTGACTGATTCTGATATATGCAACAGCATTTTTGATGGAATGCATCCTCTGTTAAGGCATGTGCCCCCTACTTCCTCCTTTTCTATTAAAACTGTGCTTATTCCTAACTGCCCTGCTCTTATTGCGGCCATGTATCCTCCAGGTCCGCCGCCGATGATTGCAAGCTCATACTCTTTCGCAACCTCCCCCATCACCATAATCAAAAATCGTTGGAAAATCTTAAAAAGAGTTATGTTAATAGCATATTTATGGGCAATTACAAGGAATATGCAGATATGTATTTGCGCTATGTGGATAAGATAATTTCCTTTCTTCCGTTTAAGGAGCGTTTTTTGGAATGGAAGAGTTTCTTCCTTAATCCTGAAAAGTTCGAAATAAAACCCCTAAAAACCAGGATAGTGGATTTTTATGTTAAGCTCTTAGTTGACTTTATAGTTTCTATGCTCAGCAATCTGCCGGGCATAATATTCCTTCTCGCAACAGTATTGGTCTCCATAACCATCGCCCCATCAACAATAATGTTTGCATTGCTTGCTTTGGCAGGAGCAATCATTTTTTGCTTGCTGCTCCCCTTGCTATATATTCTGTATTTCGCAGTTGAATTTGCTGTCGCGAAAATATGCGGTGGGAAAGGCAGCTTTACAGCGCATTCAAATGTCTCATTTCTTTCGTCTTTTGCGGTTGTTGCGATTCTCCTACCTGCATACATAGTGTCAATCTTATTGACTTGGATTTCATCAATCCCCGTGATTTCATGCTTAGTCTCACCGATTTTGATGCTTTTGTCGATTGCGATGATATTGGTGGGTATTTATTCTCTGTTCTTAAAATACAAGGGTTTCATAATCGTGCATAAGTACAGTGGAATGAGAAGCGCAATAACTGTTTTAGTCCCATGGCTTGCGTTGGTTGCGATAGGGATAGCATTCGTTGCATTGCTGTATTTAGGGCTGTTCACGCTTCCGTTTCTTGCAAACAATGCTGCTGGTTCAGCCAACCTATCTATTTTTTCCTAATTTAAATTATATCCACAAGCAGCAGTGCAGGGTCTTCTAAATGTTTTTTTATGTCGGTTAAGAACCTTGCTGCTTCCGCTCCGTCTACAATTCTATGGTCAAAAGTTAGCGAAATGGGAAGCATATATCTTATTTTTATTTCATCTTTTACAACAACTGGCTTTTTTGATATTCTTCCAATCCCCAGTATCGCGCACTCAGGGTAATTCAGTATTGGCGTTCCAAATCCGCCTCCAATAGACCCCCAATTAGTGATTGTAAATGTGCTGTTGCTCAATTCATCAATACTTAATGCCCTATTTCTTGCCTTTTCAGCAAGCATTTGCACTTCTCTTGCGATATCAATTATGCTCTTCAGTTCTACATCCTTAATAACTGGCACAATCAACCCATCTTCCGTATCAACAGCTATTCCTATATTGTAATATTTTTTAATGACGAATTCATCCCTTGCTTCATCTATGCTTGCGTTAAGCCACGGGTGGCGCTTCAGCGAGATTACGCACGCTTTTAAAATAAAAGGCAGGTATGTAAGTTTAACTCCCTTTTTTTCTGCGGATAGTTTTTCTTTGTTTCTCAGCGCCACTAAATCACTCACATCGATTTCTTCCATAGCAGTTGTTTGCACTGATTGATTGTTAGATTTTGTGAGTTTTTTGATAATGCTTCTTCTTATGCCTTTAATTGGCATGCGCACTTCGAGATGTTTTGCCATCGTTTGTTTTAATGGGTGGGATATTTTAGTTTTAATCTCTTTCTCGTTTTTTTTGCTTAACTTAGTTACTTCAACTATGCTCTCTGCACGCTCGATCGCATCCTCAACATCTTTCACAGTTATAACTCCTCCAGGTCCTGTGCCCCCTACTTTCCCTAAATCTATGCTATGCTTCATAGCCAATTCCCTAGCTCTTGGGACGGCGCGCACATGCGCAGGATGCTTTACCTCTCTTTCGACTATCCTCATTTCTTCCCCAACTTCAATACTCCTGAATGCATTTCGCTTCTGAGCGAACACCTTTCTAACATCATCTTCAGTGATCCTGCCATTTGCGCCGCTCCCTTTAACATTATGCAGATTAACTCCCAATTCGCGCGCAAGTTTTCTTACTCTTGGCGTTGCAAGCGGTTTTTTCGCAGATTCTTTTATCTGCGCAGGTTTGATTTCGGGAAATATCTCCTTGCTAGACCCAATAACTATGAGCGTGCTCCCTACTTTTACAACATCACCCTGCTTAAAATTGATCTTCAATACCTTTCCTTCATAAGGCGATGGAACTTCAACGATTGCTTTATCAGTCTCCACTTCAACAATGTTCTGATCTTTCTTAATCAAATCTCCTTCCTTCACAAGCCATTTAACAATTGTCGCTTCCTCCATGCCTTCCCCTAAGTCAGGCAGTTTAAACTCAAACGCCATAAAGCACTATCTTGTATAAAATTTATATATGTGCTTATTGAATTAGTTGCATGGATGCTCTTATGCATGATGCGCTAACAGCGGCTCTTATTGTGCTTTTGTCCGTACTGATAGGGATAGCAAGCCTTGGATTGATAAGGATGTCTCTTACGCGCGTTATAAAAAGCAAGGGCGCAGATAAGACAATAAGAAGGATAAAATTGAAATACTATTTGCTTTTTTTGCTTTTAGGAGTTTATGCAGTATTTTACCTATCGCCTGCGCTTGCGGAATGGCGCGCGCTTGCAGACACATACATGCCAATCTTCATGATTATTTTGCTTGCATATCTTTCTGTAAGGGTATTTGATGGCATAGTATATTCGGTTCTTGAAGAGCTTGCGAGAAAAACTGAAACAGAAGTTGATGACATGCTTCTGCCCATACTGCGCAATGCAGTGTACATACTTTTATCAGTAGTCGCGATTGCGTTAATCCTCTCTAAACTTGGATACGATGTTTCTGTGATAGTAGCTGCGCTTGGCGTAGCAGGATTGGGATTCTCGCTTGCATCTCAATCAATTATCGAAAGCTTTTTTGGAGGCATGCTTTTAATAGTAGATAAAACATTTTTGATTGGCGATAAGATTAAGGTTAAAGGTTATGAAGGCAAAGTTGTTGAAATAAGCCTGAGGAGCACGAGAATTCAACTTGATGATAAGAGCATAGTTAGCATACCCAACTCAATCATGCTTAAAGAGGCAGTGCTGAGAAGGAAAGAAAGATAATCAATATCTCATAACCTCTTTAATTGCATGCTTCACTCTTCGCTCGTTAGGCAGAAAATATTCTTCCAGTTTTGGCAGAGGAACAGGCACATCAAACCCTGCAACGCGCTTTACTGGCGCTTCAAGGTTGAACATTGCCTTCTCTGATATGCGCGCGATGATTTCCGAACTCGCGCTGAAGCTCTGCATCGCTTCCTGGACAACAACAACTCTGCCAGTCTTCTTGACCGAATTCACAATAGTTTCATCATCGAGCGGCTTGATGGTCCTTGCATCTATGATTTCGCAATCAGTTCCATCTTCCCTTTCAATCTCTTTTGCGGCATTCTCAGCAACTCTCACCATCGCTCCCCAAGCAACTATTGTTATATCATTCCCTTCTTTGGCAATCCTGCATTTTCTTAGGGGAATTTTATACCTCTCTTCAGGCACCTCCTCTTTGAATGCCCTGTACAATCTTTTGTGTTCCATAAACAACACAGGGTCATCGCTTTCAATGCTTGATGCAAGCAATCCTTTAGCTTCGTATGGTCCTGATGGGATAACTATTGTTAGCCCAGGTATGTTTGCATACATGCCTTCAACAGGTTCAGCATGTAGTTCAAGCGCGCGTATGCCACCTCCATAAGGAAACCTCAGCACTATGGGCATCTCAAATTTCCCTCGCGTTCGGTTGCGCACTCTTGCCATGTGCGCATTTATTTGGTTGTATGCCAACCATGTAAACCCATCAAATTGTATTTCAGGAACTGGCCGCAATCCAGCATACGCCATCCCAACTGCAACGCCCATTATTCCAGATTCCGCAAGCGGCGTATCAAAAACTCTCTTTTCACCAAACTTTGCTTGCAGTCCATCTGTAACTCTGAACACGCCTCCATTCTTGCCAACATCCTCGCCAAAAACAACTACTCTCTCATCTCTGCTGAGTTCCTGCGCAAGAGCCATGTTTATTGCTTGAACCATATTAACTTCCGCCATTCTCTCACTCCCCTTCAACAAATGATGCCAGATAACCCATCTGCTCTCTCAATTCCTCAGGCATCTCTTTATACACATGCTTAAACATATTTTTGTAGTTGGTTTTGCATGATTCAGCCAGCCTTACTGCTTCATCAACTTCATCCTCAGCCCATTGCTGAACGCGTTTTTCAAATCTTTCATTCCATATTTTCTTCTTTTTTAAGTATTGCCTGAACCTTGATATAGGGTCTTTTTGTTTCCACGCATCAACTTCCTTCTGAGTGCGATATCTTGTTGGATCATCTGCAGTCGTATGCAAGCTCATCCTATAAGAAACTGCCTCAATCAATGTAGGGCCGCCTCCTTTTCTTGCTCGATCCGCCGCGTTTTTGCATACATAATACACTGCCAGCACATCATTGCCATCAACCTGTGCATAATTTATTCCAGCTGCAATTCCTTTCTGCGCAAGCGTTTCAGCTTTAGTTTGCTTCTTTCTTGGAACAGAAATTGCCCATTGGTTGTTGCGCACTACGAACACAACCGGCGCGTTGAACACTCCAGCAAAGTTGAGCGCTTCATAAAAATCCCCCTCTGAAGTTCCACCGTCTCCAGTGTATGCCATAACAACATTCTTTTTCTTTAGGTAATTCATTGCCATTCCTATGCCTGCAGCATGCGGGAAATGCGTTGCAACAGGTATTGAAAAAGGCGTTATGTTAAATTCCTCAGGGGTATTATTCCCTTCTTCAAGCCCCATAAAATACATTAACACATACTTAAGCGGCAGGCCTCTAACAACATACATGCCCTGCTCTCTGTAGGATGGAACAACCCAATCACCTTTTTTCAGCGCATATGCAGAGCCAACTGAAATCGCCTCCTCACCCAAACATGGCGCATATGTAAGCAATCTCCCCTGCCGCTGCAGCTTAACTGCTTTGTCATCAAACACTCTTGTCAGCACAAGGGATTTGTACAAAAACTCAAGTTCGCTTTTTTTCAGCTTGATTTTACTCTCCAACTTTTTATCGGCAACGCCCCTCTCATTAAGAATTTGCACATAATCAACGCTTCCTTTAAAAACAGCCTTTATTGCCATAACCCAAACTCAGCATTAAATTATTTAACATTTAATCTGCGCAGAGGCCTCCTCAGTTTCAGTGGATCGATTCCCTCTTTCATGCAAGCGAGAATCCCTCCTACTTCCCAATAATTTTCAGCTACATACACATTTTTTAAATTAAGTTTGCTGGGACTCATTTTCATAACAGTTTTGTTCTCCTTCACTGCAATGATTGGAATTGAGTATTTTTGCGCAGCAAGCACAGGAACATTCCCCATGCACGAGTATGGAAGCACGATTGCATCAACATCCTTAACGCCATAAACATCTCCTCCCCCTTGCGCAGTGCTTTTTTTTGCTCTAATAATCCTTGGAGCTTTGCTCAATCCCTGCAGAACGCAGCCCAGATATGCAGGACCTATGGCCTCTGCAGCAGCTCTAGGGTCAACGATGCCTGAATGTGTTTCTTCATATATCTCAAACTTGCTCAATAAAGGCGCATGCGCGCATGGAACTGAAAATCGCTTTGAAACTATGTGAGATATGATTGCTTCAGTCCCCCCGTAAGGGTTTGCGCCTTTGCCCATAAAATACCTCTTTAAGTCTTTCATATCTATCTTTATAGACATTGAAAGGGCCAATGCATCCGCATCATTTTTAATCGCTTTTTTGCATGCTTTCAGCAAAACATTCTCATTGCTTATTTCACCTATGAAAGAACCGTTGCGCAGTTTTATGGCGCGCGCATCAACATTCTTATCAGTTCTGAAAATTCCAGCAATCTTAACGCCCGCAACTGCGCGCATTGCGTTAATTGTATTCATTGCTAACTCATAACTCTCCTCATCCATTCCGGAATCAATGATCACTCCTATCTTATTGCTCTCAACTTCTTGCAGGCGCACCTCCCCTTTAAAGAATGCATCTAAACTGTATCCCTCAACATACATTACATTGCTCAGCGCAACATTCAGCGCAACTCCATTGATCACATTAGGGTGAGAGATTACTTTATCAGCAATCGATGCAATCATATTGGTTGCCGGCGTTGCATCCCCCACATATCCTCCTATGCTTGCTTTGACGCCGGTTGGCACAATGTGCGCAACAATAAATTTGTTAGCCATTAATTCACCTTTTTCTTTTCCATACGCTTGCATCTATAACAATAAGATTTTTCTTTGCATCTATGATTGCGAACCTAACCACATCTCCCTTAACTTTCTTTTTTATGCGCGCCGATACTTCATCCAACATTCTGCTCGGCAGCGTATTCTTAGGCAATCTGATGCTGATGCGGGCATGCGTTATCATACAATCAAAAATCTGCATCAACATTTATTATTTTTAACCATCTCCCATGCTCTGTATGAGCTTCTTACGAAAGGCCCCGAAGCCACGAATTCATACCCAATCTGTTTTGCAATGCGCCCGTATTCATCAAATTTTTTAGGAGTAATATACTCTTTTACTTGAATATGATTTTTTGTTGGTTGCAGGTATTGACCAATAGAGATTGCTCTAACTCCTGCATCACGCAAATCTTTAAGAGTTTCAATAATTTCATCTTTTGTTTCGCCAAACCCCACCATCAAGCCTGACTTAACTATGATTCGTTCTCCATAATTCTCAGAAACATATCTTAGCACACCGAGTGATTGCTCATAGCTTGCGCGCGCATCTCTTACGCATGTAGTGAGCCTCTCAACGGTTTCTATATTATGGCCGAAAACATGCGGCATTTCCTCCGCAACACGCTGCATGCACTCTACCTTTCCTTGAAAATCCGGGGTTAGCACTTCAACAAGCACGCCTAATTTTTTTATCCGTCGTATGCATTCAGCGAAATATTTTGAACCTAAATCGTGCAAATCATCTCTATCTACACTAGTTATAACAGCATATTTCAATTTTAGTTTTCTTACTGCATTCGCTATCCTTCCAATTTCGCCCCAATCGAGTTCCTCGCCTTTCCTCCCGGTTTTAACATTGCAAAATCTGCATCCTCTTGTGCAGATTTTTCCCAGAATCATAAATGTTGCCGTCTTATTTCCCCAGCATTCATTTGCGTTAGGGCATTTTGCTTCTCTGCATACTGTTGCAACACCCAGTTTTTGAATGAGTTGTTTGGTCTGATTGCATGTTTGGTTAGGCAGTTTAATCTTAAGCCAAGGCGGTTTGGCCATGTTTATATTTATTTCAGATAATTTTTAACCATGAAAATATATCTTGCGCAGCATGGCAGGTGCACTTCCGAACAGGAGGATCCGGCAAAGCCATTAACTAAGCAGGGGGAAAATGATTCCAGCAAAATAGCAAGGTTTTTAAAACGGGCGGGAATAATTCCATCAAAAATAATTCATTCGGGTAAGCTTCGCGCGAAGCAAACTGCAGTTATATTCTCGAAGCATCTTGACGTGCAAGCAGTTGAGCAGACAGACGGGATAGCTCCGATGGATGATCCGCAAAAACTATTAGGCATGCTTGAAGATGGATTAATGGTGGTTGGCCATCTTCCGCATCTGAGCAATGCAGCACATGCTATGATAGGGGCAAAGTCAGTGCGTTTTACATACAGTGGCGTGCTGTGCCTTGAGGAATCTGAAAAAAATTGGGTGATTAAGTGGTACATAACACCGGAATTAATAACTTCTCTGTGAAAAGCATGGAAATGGCCATCCGCAGCGCATTGCAGGGCATTCGCAGGAAGCATGGCGGGCCTTTTGGAGCAGCAATTGTTGATAAAAATAACAAGATAATCGCTGTTGCGCACAACACTGTTTGGAAAGATATGAACCCGACCGCGCACGCGGAGATTAATGCAATTAAAAAGGCATGCAAAAAGCTTAGTACGATTGATTTAACTGAATGCGCAATATACTCTACAACAGAGCCGTGCCCTATGTGTTTTTCAGCCATTCATTGGGCAAGAATGCGCAAAATAGTTTACGGAACAAGCATCTCGGATGCTGCAAAATTCGGGTTTAATGAAATGAGAATTGGCAATGAACATCTTAATCGATGTGGACGTTTGGGCATGAAAATTGTAAAAGGTTTTATGAAGGATGAGTGCTATAATCTGTTCCTTAAATGGAAAAAAATGAATGGAAAGCCATACTAACTGTTTGCTATTGCCATATCAATCGCAGGCCTATTAAACCCAACAATTATCTGCCCATTTATGTCTATTACTGGCACTCCCATCTGCCCGCTTTTCATAACCATCTCCTTTGCAGCCGCAGGATCTCTGTTGACATCAATTTCAACAAATGAGATGCCTTTTGATTTTAGGTATTCTGCAACCATATGGCAATACGGACAGGTAGGAGTTCTATATATAATCACAGATGCTTTCTTTTCCTTGCTTTTGCTTAGCATCCCCTCAATCTTTCTCCTCCTAATCTCTTCAAGCTCATCCTCTTCATCTATTTCTATCTTCATCCAACCACCTTCTTAGCATAATGCACTAATTTTTTGAGCTCTCTGCTTTTGGCAATGTAATAACAGCACTCTTTTCCTCTGCGCTCCAGCTTAACTATCCCGGCATTTCTCAGCGCTTTAAGATGCTGTGAAATGTTCGGCTGCGTAGTCCCAACGCACCTATTTATTTTGCTTACGCACATTTTCTTGCTCAACAATGCATTAACGATCTCTAGCCTTTTTTTATCCCCAAGCACTTTGAACAGCGCATGCACGTCCATAACATATAAGTATTCACTTATATTTAAATATTTTTCGCGCATATGTTTATATATATTTTGATAAAATACTGATTATGGCGCAGTATAGATGCACGGTTTGCGGATATATGTATGATGAAGAGATGGGAGATCCAGATTCAATGATTGATCCCAGAACAAAATTTGAAGACATACCCGAAGATTGGAAATGCCCGCAGTGCGGCGCACCGAAATCAGCATTTGAAAAACTGGAATGATTAAAATTCGTGATGCAACCTCGATGGAAGCGGTCCCTGCTGTTCCGAGTACTTGCTTTTTGATTGGTCATCATAGCCTTTTTTTGCCGGACCCATGAGTTTGAAGAATGACAATTGCGCAATCTTCATGCCATTATATAGGTACACAGGGTTTGGATTAACTGATGAAATTTCAAGAGTAAGCGTTGAAGGCGTTTTGTTCCCCCATCCCGCATGTATTAACCCTGCAGTCATATGTATGACTATCCCAAGCCTCCCTATTGAAGATCTCCCTTCAAGCTGCGCAGTAATGATATTTGACAACCCTATTTTTTCATATGTGCTTCCAAGGATGAAATCTCCTGGCCTGATTGCATACGGCCCATCTATGAGGGAATGCTCATCAAATTCCATATCTATGCCTTTCTGAGGATCTATTACTTTATCTACTTTCTTCGCGATGAGCAGTTTATCACTAAGCCGTATATCTATGCTGTCAGGACCAACATTTTCTGGAACAAACGGATCAATCTTAATATCCCCTTGCTGTATGTATCTCTCAATATCAGCATTGCTCAATAACATATCCTAATTAGGCAGCCAATTGTTTTTATTATTTCTCTTCAATCATTTACTATGGCATATGCAAGAGCGCAGGCATCGATAGAGCTTATTTCAATACTTTCGGTATCTCTTCTTGTGCTTGGCATAATTCTTGCAACATCGCAAAGCGCATTTGAGGACATGCAAATCTCATTAAGCGCAAAAATGTCTGAGAACAGCCTGCGCATGCTTGCGCGCAATGCCAAAAATGCGTATGAGAGCGGAGCAGGTTCTATGCAAAAAACGAATTTGCATATACCTAGTACAGTAGTTCCTGAACAATCATACCTCGCTGATAATCTGATAAACCTTCGGCTCGAACATAAATATGGCATAAAAGACATCCCGCAACCGTTTGATGTTCCTGTGAGAGGCAACATAAGTTTCGAACCTGGTGATTATGAAGTATATGCTGTCTCGCACAATGGGTATGTTTACTTAACATACGATCCTTCGATAACAACTGATGCAGTAATTGTATATCTGAATGCAGAAAAAGGCAAAACCTCTTCAAAGACGATAAAGGTTCGTAATCCGGGATATAGTGAGTCGGTGATTAAGGTTTCAATAGATAATCCTTCAAATGTTAATATTGACCCAAGTTGGACTTCAGCAGTGATAGAAGGAGGGGAATACAAAGAGCTTGATGTCTCAGTTTATTCTGATTCCAGCGCGGACATTAAAGCATTCATGCATCTCATGAGCAACAGCGGAGAAAATGAGACAATTATTCTTAATATTAGGGTGTCATGATGCGCGCTCAGATTACATTCGATTTTATGCTTGCGCTTTCAGCATTATCTCTTTTGTTTGCGTTTCTTATAGCGATCATTCATGCTCAAAATGCTCTTTATACTCATCAGATTTCACTGCTTATGAAGGAGAGATTATGCGAATCTTTATCAAAGACCATAACTGATGCAAAGATGAGCGGCGAAGGCGCAGAGTATGTTTTCTACTCAAATGAGCAGTTGAACTTCAGCAACGGAGATGCAAGAGAGGTGCATATAGGCGATCCGTATAACCCATATATTTGCATAGTTCCGGAAAAGTATTATTCAACTGCGCCTGCAAGCACAGGTGAGTTCGCAGTGCTCAATTCAAAAGGAAATATAATAATTAGGAAATAATCTTAAGTGCTTTTTCATAATCTTCTGGATCGATTGCAACAACGGTCTTTCCATTTTCTTTTCCAATTATGTACACAGATCTTAGATTAATCCCTTCACGAGACAATTTTTTTGCAACCTTGTACAATTCACCAGGCCTATCGATCATCTTGAGCACGATTATATCGTTTATTATTGCATTGTATCCTGCTTTGCTGAGCTCATTAAGCGCAGTATTAACATCTGTGGTAAGGACTCTTATTATTCCTGTGTTCTCAAACCCTTGCGCAGATATCGATATAATATTAACTCCGCCTCTGCCGAGCGCCTCAGTCACATCCGCGAGCGCCCCAGCTTTATTCTCTACTATGATGGTCAATTGCTTCATCATGCTAAACACCTCTCATTATTTTTAGGGTTGTGATTTATTTAAGTTTGCAGAATTCGTTTAAAAACCATTAGCACGCTGGGGGTGGGATTCGAACCCACGCGTGCAATGCACACAAGCTTAGCAGGCTTGCGCCATACCACTAGGCGACCCCAGCTTTTTCGCGCGGAATTGCCGGGTTGGACGGCATGCGCATAACCAGGTTGCTCCAAGCGCCAACTCATTCCTGTTGACTTGCGGCACGGCGCTTACAGTTTAGGGCTGCTCCTTCCGGCCTGACCCGGTTCACTGCAAGAGCCGCCGCGCAAGGCAGGAGATCAACGTTAAACGCATGGACCTGTCATACGCATACAGCCTCGCCCGGCATATCAGCCCCGCCTAAAGAGGATTTGCGGTTGCAAGGGACCCCTAACCCCCCGGCCTATCCGCGCGTAATATTAAGTGCTTATAACATATTTAAACATTCTTTATGAATTAGTTGCATGACTCATAAACATATTGGCATACTGCTTATATTGATCGCATCAATTTTTATGTCGGGTTGCCTTGAACAGACAACTCCATTGGCTCAAAAAAAGGCTGTTCTCCAACAGAGCGATTTTCAGGACTTGGATGATGATGGCATACCCAATGTATGGAAATATTCATTCAAGCCAATAGACCAAGATGGGCTCAGCATAAGAAAAATGATAACTATTACTGGAATCGAGAAAGACCCTAATTTCTCGGTTCAGAACAATTACAGAAGGAATGAAGATCTTTCTCAGGAGTACTATGACCAACTGACAAATATGGCAACCTTCACCCCTAAATGCATATATGCTATAAATGAGGTTATACCATGCGATAACGAAGAGCAGTGCATAAACTTGTGCAAGTCAAAGGTTAGATGCAACAACGGAATGAATAAGTATCCTTCGCTCAATTCTTCGTTATATCCTTTATCAGTATCTTTAGAGAGGGTTAAAGACGGCGCATCTTCGTTGCGCGAGAGCATCGCGTCAAAGAGCTATGTAAATGAGGCGGAGTTGGACAGCATACTGCTTGAGCGCGATGCGCTTGTAAATGACATAGATTCAATGCTGGAGAACTCTGTATTCCAGAACAACTTATGCTCTCAACTTGAGTACGAGAGCTTGAAGCTTCTGCTTGATGATTTAGATCAAATATACAATCTTGATGCAAACTATTCAAAACAGCAGATGTTCTATGCATATTCAAAATACAAGATATTCTCAAAAACTTCATACAGCTTTGATGAGAACGCTGTCGTTGAGGTTGATGAAGTCATACCGCAGTCATTTGCGAAATCGAAAGCAGATGTGAGTTTTATAATACCCCCTAAGCATGTATCAACCTCTGTTCCAATAACTGTTAGGTATATGTTGGATTTCAGGAAAACTGAACAGACAAAGGCGGATTTTGCGTATGAAAGCACTGCCGGGCCAGCAGATTGGGATGCCGAGATGCAGTCAATCACATATCCCATTGGAACTGTTAAAGTGCTGCAGCTTGAAAATTTTGGGCCTTATGTAACTCTTAGGGATGCGTTCTATGCAGTCATTGATGCGTTGAGAGAGCACATGTCATACGGTTTTGCAGCAAGCATTGCTATATATGCATTCCTTCTCGCAGCCTACTTAATTACTATTGTTATAAGGTTAGTATATGAATCTTTTGCGAGTTTGAGCAGGCATGAGCATATCGTAGAAGCAGTATACCGCATAGCTGGGTATGGTGGAACCGGGAGAAAAGAACTGCTGGCAGTATTGATAGTTTGCATGGGTTTGGGCGCATACCTGATTAATTACGCGGGTGAGCCAGTAGGGGATGATATTCTGCAAGTGCTTTTGGCTGACCAAATATTGCTTTCAGGTGTGCTTGTTTTTTCAGTTGGCTTATTCTCATTGTATTTCTTGCTTGCTGATATTGCAAAAGCTGCCGCGTTAGGCAAGAGATACCTTGAAGCTCCTGCGATCCATGGGATTCACACAGTGGTTGTTGAAAAGCACCTTAAGAACGAACTGAAAAATATGCGCGCGAAAATAACTGAGCTTGATAAAGAGGCAGAAGTATCTGGAATGAAGGTGGGCAAAGATAAAGTAAGTGAATTGTTCAAGCGCATTTCCATGGTTGAGCAGCTGATTTCTAAGGGAAAGCTTGATGATGCTGAGGCGCAGATGGCGAAGCATGTGCGGAACATGTATGCGAATTTAGTTAAGGAGCTTAGCTCATACACAGAAGAGAAGAAGGTAATTGATGAGATGATGAGCGATGTTGAAGATGAAATTGATCAAATTGACCTATTGTATGCGGAGGCTGCAAGCAATGGCATTCGGGTTGAAAAGGTTGATTGGATAAGCAGAATGAATAAATGCTTTGATATTCTTAGGGAGCAGGGCTTTGTTGCAGCACGCAAATATCTTGAGGAATTGGCGGCGAACATAAGAAAGGAGAGGACTGCTCTCAAAGATAAGGTGGATAGGGTAAAGCATCTTAGGCTCACAAAGTTCCCTTGTCCGATTTGCAATCGCATGACTTCGCTTGCATCAGATGTGTGCGAGAGCTGCGGAGTGCCGCTTGGAGAAGGGTTTAGCGAAAAGGTTGTTTCTCTGAAGCACGAACTCGACTCTGTCGCGATGGAATTGAGAGAGAAAGAAGTTAAGAACAGCGACCGCATGATAAGTTCAGTTGATGTATTGATAACGCATTTAAATGAATATCTCTCTCAGAAAAAATATGACAAGGCATCTGCCCTAATCTCAACTGTTGAAGAGAAGATAAGGCACTTGAACGAGATTCTAAGCAATGCGGTCTCCAAAGAGGTTGAACTTACCACTTCTTTGTCTGAGATAAGCAAGCTGATTGACTCTATACCTCTTGCGATTGCGAAGGCAAAGGAGCATGACATAAATGTATCTGCATATGAAAAGAGGTTTAGCGCATTTGGCGGAAGGGCAAAGCTATCTGAATTGAAGAAAATGCCGATAGATGATGCGCTAGTTAGCGCAAAGGATCTTCTGCTAGGGTATAAGGAGATTGAATCCGACCTTAAAAATATGATTGCAAAATACACGCTGTCCGTGAACGCGCTTGAACGCGTCAATGAATTGTTCACAGATGCATCTACGCAGATTACAATAGCGAAAGGATTAGGCATGAATGTAAGAGATTACTCTAAGCGCTTGGAGGAGCTTAACATAGAAGGTTTAATCACTAATATTGAGAATAATGAGGTAGATGTGAAGGATTTGGAAAGCACAGTTGCGAATCTTTCAAAAATGGTTAATGAGCTTAGAGCAAAGGTTGATGCAGGCAAGAAACTGCATGCTTTGGTAAAATCTATTGAAGGTTCAATGCAGCTTGCCCAAGAGCTGGTCGAGATGTGCAAGGAAGGGGGTTTGTATCCTTTTGAAGAGATGGAATTGCTTAATGCAATAGACATAAGCGCATTGAAAGACCGCATATCAGAGCTTCGGTTGGATGAGGTAGAATCGCTTAACTCAAAACTGATTGAAATAAGCACTAAAGCAAATGCGATCGTATTAAGGCTTAAGAAGAAGAAGGAAGTGTTGTCTGCCTGGCCAACTTGGAAGAGCGAGATTGAACGCATGCTAGCTAAACAGGATAGGATTGAACCAAGCATGCTTAGCCATATACCGCCTGAATGGAGGCCATGGGTTGTGGAGAGGTTTGTGAGCGAAACTGATTTGCCGGTTGTGCTTGAACAAAATGCATTAGTAAAACTAAAATCAGTTAAAGGAGTCAGAAAAGCGGATATAAACAAGATTCTTTCTGACATGATCGCAACTGGCAGGATTCTTGGAGGAGTAATACTGCGAAAAGACGGATTGGTAATTAGTTCAAACTTGCCAGACAAGCGAAGCGCTGCATCTGTGGCTGCGATGGCTGCAACAGCCATGCAGAAAGCCGAATCTGCATCTGCTGCGCTTGATAAAGGGATAGTTGAGCATGTAGTGTTTAATGCATCAGAAGGAAAGCAGGTTCTAATTCGTGCAGGAGACTTTGCTTTGGTAACTGCAATCATAAAGGCCGATGAAGATTTGGGCTTTGCAATACTGACAATGAAGAAGGCCGCAGCAAAGGTAAAAGACCTCTTGTCCAAACTTTAAATGCCGATAAATTTTGCGCAATTCTTATCAATAATCTTCTCGATTTTTTTCATATCTTCCTGTTTGATTTCTGAGATTATATTTAGGGATTTCGCAACATCCAGTGGTGTCCTTCCAACATATGGCGCATCAGTTTCAGAAAGCAGGTGTTGAACTTCCGTGGATTGTATAACTGCATTTCTTGCTCTGCTGCTGACGGGCGGTATTGATATGTACCAAGACCTATCAACAATCTGCCCCGCATCATCTTTGGTTCCTGAGAAAAAGTGAAACATAACTTTGAATGGAAATTTTTCAAGCAAGCGTATGCATTCCTCGCATGAGTTGCGCGAATGTATTATGATTGGTTTTTCATATTGCTCAGCAATCTTAATCATTTCTTTGAAGCATTTAACCTGATTGCGCCTGCTCATAGGGTCTCTTGCCCAATGAAAATCAAGTCCAACTTCCCCAATTGCGCTCACATTATTGCAGTTTTCTTCCATAAGCGCATATAAGGATGCAATTTGGCTTAGGCTGTCTTCATACATGCATTTCTGCGGGCTGATTCCCACAGCAGCATATGCTCTGCTATGCCTATTCATCTCCAATGCTTTTTTTGATGTTGAAATGTCGTATGCTGCATTAATCAAACCTTTTAATTCATTGCATTTGTTGATGTCAAAGTTTTGTATATCCATAAGATGGCAGTGCGCGTCGAACATATCGGAAATTAACAGCAAACATATTAATACTTTATCCTCTTAATCATAGCTATGAGCACTACATTTGCGTCAATGAAAGAACTTAAGCCAGGTAAATATGTGATGATTGATGGAGAACCTTGCAAGGTAGTGGAGGTCAGCTCATCATCTCCTGGCAAGCATGGATCAGCCAAGATGCGCGTGGTTGGGATAGGGTTGTTTGATTCGCAAAAACGCACTTTGTTTGGTCCGTCAAGCGAAGATGTAGAGGTCCCCATAATAGAACGCAAGAGGGGCCAGATAATCTCGGTGAGCGGAGATACTGCCCAAGTAATGGATACGACATCCTATGAAACTTTTGATATAGCAATTCCTTCAGATCTTGCATCAGATGTTGAGGCCGGCAAAGAGGTAGATTATATAGAGACTATGGGCAGGAAAATCCTGACGCGCGTTGCAAAGTAATGATAAAAGGTGTTGTTATGAGTTTTAAGTTGGAGATTACGAATAAAAACACAAATCCCATATTTAACCGCACGGAAGTGTTGTTTGAGGCAAAGCATGATAAAGAGACGCCTTCAAGAGCGGATATAATAAGAGAGATTGCCAAAGCATTCAAGGTTGATGAGTCGTTGGTTGTGGTTGATTACATTCGCCAGCCGTTTGGCATGCACAAATGTTTTGGCCGTGCAAAGGTTTATTCGAATAAGGAAAGCATGGACATAGAATCTTCGCACATACTCGAAAGGGCAAGAAAAGCGTTGGAGACAAGGACTGAAGAAGCAAAAGCGCAAGAGAAGAAAGAAGAAAAGAAAGAAGAAAAGAAAGAAGAAAAGAAAGAGGAAAAGAAAGAGGAAAAGAAAGAGGAGAAGAAAGAGGAGAAGAAAGAGGAAAAGAAAGAGGAAAAGAAAGAGGAAAAGAAAGAGGAAAAGAAAGAGGAAAAGAAAGAGGAAAAGAAAGAAGATAAGAAAGAAGATAAGGAATAGATATGGTAAATCGAATATAGGTGTTTTTTGATGGCAGAAGAGAAAAAGAAAAATGTGCGCGTGTATAAAAAAGGCAGAGATTGCCCGCGATGCGGCGCTGGGACAAAACTCGCAAAGCATAAAGACAGGTATTCATGCGGCAAGTGCGGTTATTATGAAAAAATCAGCCAGGAAGATAAGAAAAAAGAATGAGAAATTCTTGCTATCAATACTTTTGGCATCTCTGCAAGTTCTGATAGCAAGCGTTCTGTCTTACCTGTCCGGCATATCTGCATACCTGTTAGGGTTGCCTTTGCTTGCAATCTCAATATTTCTGTTTTATGATGCGCTTGACTCATTCGTTTTAATACTTGCAACTGCATTGTTTGCGATTTTAATGGCTAATGTTCCATATTTTATACCTTTCTTGTTATCCGTATTTATGGTTCTTATGCCTATGCATGTGATGTTTAGAAAAGGAAACAGCATAAGCGGCGCATTGCGCGAGATAGGGTTTAATGGAGGCGTGCTGCGCGCGTTCGCAATTGCATTAGTATCATTGGTCCCAACTGTAGTAATAATGTTTATTCTGTCATATGCCGCTATGCAGTTTAACATTGATGATTCATCCTTGGTTGCTGACAAACTCTCTTCACTGCCGTGGTATGTGATATTATATGCAGTCACGATTGGTCCGCTTGCAGAGGAGATATTCTTCCGGTCGTTTTTGGTAAGATATATGCATCCTATTCTTGCTAATATTGCGTTTGCATTCGCGCATTTTTCGTATGGTTCGCACATGGAGGTTATAGGTGCATTCGTGATAGGTCTGCTCTTGTATATTGCATACAAGGGGAGCGGCGATTTAAAAACAGCGGTATTTCTTCATATGATGATAAATATAGGTTCAGTAATAATGGTGATGTCTTAATGAAACGGATTGCAATAGGCATTGAGAGCACCGCGCATACATTAGGAATAGGGATATTTGATGCATCCTCAAAGGCAATCATATCGAATTCATACTCAACTTACTCAAAGAAATACGGAGGTATGAAGCCGTCAGATGTTGCCGACCACCATTCTCAAGCGTTTGAGCAGGTGTTAAAAAAATCGCTTGATGATGCTTCAATTAACATATTTGATGCAAAGGTTATTGGGTATTCCAAAGGCCCTGGGTTGGCGCCCTGCCTTAGAATTGCAAGAACATCAGCAGTGCTAATATCTTCAATACTTCGCATTCCAGTCATCCCTGTGCATCACGGGATCGCGCATATCTTAATAGGCAAATTCGATGCGGGGTTGGTTGATCCGCTGGTAATTTATGCAAGCGGTGCGAACACTCAACTTCTTATTGAAAAGCAAGGCGCATTTGCCGTGATGGGTGAAACACTTGACATAGGGCTCGGCAATGCAATAGATATGCTTGCGAGGGCAATGAAACTTGAGAATGCGCACGGAAGCAGCATTGAATTTCTTGCAAAAAATGGGGATTATATTGAGCTTCCCTACACAGTTAAGGGCATGGATTTTACATTTTCAGGGCTTGTCACTAGATGCGGCCAATTGCTTAACAAACATGCCATTAATGATGTTGCGCATTCATTTCAGGAAACTGCATTCGCGATGTTATGCGAGGCGGCTGAGCGCGCTCTTATGCTTTCCAAGAAGCACGAGGTACTGTTATGCGGTGGAGTTGCGCAGAACAAGAGATTGCAGGAGATGGTCTCAAAAATGTGCGAAGAGAACGGAGTTGCGTTTGGAGTAGCAAAGAGCGAATACAATAGAGATAACGGAGCGATGATTGCATACGCAGCAAGCTATCTTTTTGATAAATTTGGCAATTCATACCCTGACAAGGATATTTCAATAAAACCAAAATTTCGCATAGAAGATGCATTTGTTTAAATATTTAATCGCATATTTTTGTTTATGGGATTAAAGAGCCATTTCAAGTGGTTGGCCGATTCTGTTGGCAGGTTGTTTGTTAAAACATCCATCAATCCTAATGTAATCACTCTATCTTCATTAGGGTTTGCATTGCTTGCAGGGTACCTAATTTCCGTTTCATATGTGGTTGAGGCGGCATTTTTTGCATTCATTGCGTTTGTGTTAGATGGGTTTGATGGCGTGATTGCGCGTGCGCAGAAGCGAGCTACGCGGTTTGGCGCATTTTTGGATGGCGTAGTGGACAGATTAGTTGAAATGATAATACTTTTCTCAATGCTTTTTCTTCCGTGGCCAGACCGCAACATAGCACTCTCATCAATAGTTCTATTAATGAGCTTTGGAACATTCCTAACTTCCTTCGCGAAAGCATATGCGGACCATAGAGGCGCAGTTTCAAGGAAGGATTTAAGCCGTATGCAATGCATGCTCGAAAGGATAGAACGCACTATATTAATATTCATTTCCATTATAGTTTATGCCGCCAGCCCAGTATGTTCTATGTATCTTTTAAGCGTTTGCGCCATATTTTCATTAGTATCTTTCCTGCAGAGAGTTTGGTATGTATATAAGCAGGGTGCATAGTATGGAATACAGGATAACTTCACCGTGCAAAGGCACGAATACGTATGAAATCATACCCTCAAAAAATGTGAAGCTGAGCAGAGATGATATGATTTCATGCTTGGAAAAATGCGGGTTTGAAGTAAGCATAAGCTCTGATATGCTTGCGGTAGGCAGAAATGGCCCGACAGAGCTTACAATATACACGAGGGGCAAATTAATAATAAAACATGCAAAAGACAAAAAATCGGCCGAATCGCTTGCCAAGGAAATTATAAGTTTATTATAAGTTTATTATAAGTTTATTATAAGTTTATTATAAGTTTATTATAAGTTTATTATAAGTTTATTATAAGTTTATTATAAGTTTATTATAAGTTTATTATAAGTTT
>JAJSAH010000008.1 GCA_024274875.1 archaeon | reverse complement strand
CCCCTCCCTTCTCAACCCAACCCCCCTAATACGCTTTGTATCTCTCCTTTTCTAAATCATTCGTTCTCAGCAAAGTAAAATTATATATCTTATAGCGGGGAGTGGATTTGAACCACCAGAGGGCTGGGGGCTTTGCCCCCCTCCCTTCTCAACCCAACCCCCCTAATATGCTTTGTATCTCCCCTTTTCTAAATCATTCCTTCTCAGCAAAGTAAAATTATATATCTTATAGCGGGGAGTGGATTTGAACCACTGGCCTCCGGGTGTCCCCCAAAATTATTGAGGGGCGGAAGCGCCCTCGTTAGTTTCCCTTTTTCATTTCGCGTCAGCGAAATTCCCTGGGAGCACGAGGGGCGGAAGCGCCCTCGTTAGTTTCCCTTTTTCATTTCGCGTCAGCGAAATTCCCTGGGAGCACGAGGGGCGGAAGCGCCCTCGTTATGAGCCCGGCGGGCACTCCAGGCTGCCCTACCCCGCTATGCAACACATATTAAACTCTAATTATTTAAAAATATATGGTGTGTTTGTGCGCGGATTGATTTCTTTTGTGTTGGTAATGTTGGTCATAGAATCTGTTCTGCTGATGCACAATGATTACTTGCTGCATATAAGAGAAGAAATGGGCAATGAGCATCAGATGCTCGCGCTTCAAGATTTTTACTATGAAAAAATGATAATAAAGAGAAAGATACAAAATACATTGGCTGAGCCGAGTGATGCTTCCAATGTATTCGAAAAGATTGAAGAAGCTGCTGCAAGGCTTGAGGAATTAGAGGCAGAGGTTGAATCGCAAAAAAATGCAGATGTTGATATATGGTGCGGGTATGTTGATAGCAGCATGTTGGATGAGACGCTATACTCTTTTAAGCAAGGCAATTTCAATAAATTGCCCCCTATTTTCGATGCTAGCGATAAGATTGTGATTATAACTGATAATGGCGAGGAAGAAATTCATGCCTGCTCTATGGTTTTGGTTTATGATTATGATGCTGGCAAGGTTAAAATAGGGAGAAATCATATGCAGCAGGCAGGGTTTGATGAGGATTTTTCTTTGCTTAAACCTGTGATAGGCATTTCCATCTCTAATGGTGATGGGATGTATGATGTTGATTATGTTGATGTGATTGAATGAACAGAGGCAGCATAAGCATAGAGTACCTTATTAGCATATTAATGTTCATATTGGTGGTAACTATTTTCTATAATGCACTTCACAATATAACCCTGCAGGCGGGCGATTCGATTAAGAGAGCAATGCTGCATGATCAAGCATCATCAACTTCGCTTCTTGCAACTCTATACACATATTCGCTTAGGCATAGCGATTACGAACTCAACCAAACTTGCTTGATAAGTTCGAAAGTTTATTGCGTAGATGAAGATCAACGCATTGGTTCGGCTTATCTATACAAGCGGAAAGGTGGTGGTGGATAATGCATCGAAAGGGTTCCATAAGCATAGATTTGATTATTGCATTCATATTGGCGTTATATTTGTTTTATTTATGCTCAGTTATTTTGACGAATGCATATGCATTCACTGCCAAAAAGCTATCGCAAAATTCAGAGTTAGCTCAGAAAATTGCAAGGAGCTATGAAGTTATTTCTCAATTATCTAATGGGAGAGATAATGAGATTTTACTCTCTAAGTTGCGCAATTTAGGAATTCAAAATGTCTCTTTGAAAACGCGGCAAGGATATGTATATGGTGGCAGTGCAAGTTCGCTGTGCATAAATCGCATAGTTTATATTTATGATATGGGCGAGGTGGGTTTGCTTGAAGTTTGTTAGAGGATTTATCTTATCGTTGGAACCAGCATTATCTCTTCTGATGCTTTTAGTGTTTATAATTTTGCTAATAAGCTCATCATCTTATCTTCCACCGTCCTATGAAGGTGTTGTGAGCAAAATGCATAAAACTGATGCATGGCTGGTAAATGATTCTATAATTTATTATGGCCAGCAAAATCAACTAATGGAAGATCTTGAATGGGCAGTTAATATCACTAACTCTAACGCTTAGCCACAATTTTATTTCCTGATTTTGATTTCTCCTTCTTTTTCATTTCAGCGATGAATTTTCTTCTGTTATATTCCCTTATTTTTGAGTACCCATATGCAAATGATATGAACATTGCCCATATATTTTCATCATCTTCGCGCATTTTTCTAAGGTTGATGTATCCTTTGTCATCATAGTATTCATCTAACAAATCTTCCCAAACTTCAGTTGGATCACTTGGGCTTGTGAACACGCCTCCAAACATATCCTTCATTGCTTCTCTCTTTTTCTCATCTTTCCATTCATACTTTATGAATTTCAGCAAGTTTTCTTTGAATGCTTTTTTCTCAATAGATCTTACATAGTAATAATCTGTTTCCATTATGTTATTCACTGATGGCATATATCCGCACAGATCATACATATTGTGCAATATGAAATAGATATTTTGTTCTTTTTCCAGAGAGTTTATGAATTTGCTTTTATCGCGTGCATTTTTCTCAGACAATTCAGATACAATTCTGCATGCATTCTCATAATCATTCTTTAGCTGATCGAGCAGTTCTTTTCTCCATGGGGATGGCTTTAACACCTTCTTTATGTGTTTTGAAGTGTTAAGGTACAGCGCTTTCAGATCTGAGTTTTCAAAATCGACCGCAAACACTCCTCCTCCTTTTCCGCCAGCGCTTATTTCCTTCAAAACCATATACTTTTGCACGGGTTCTTTTGAGAGTTTCACGCCAGATTTTTTCAGCATTTTCATCCATTCTTTCAAGAATTTTTCGTATGGCACATCATCAATAATGCGCGCGCGCAGCATATCCTGCCATGTAGCGTTATATTCCTTACCATCAACTTTAATCTTCTGCCTGTTTTTCCTTAACTTTATTTCATCTTTATATGTCATGTTTGAATATATATTGACAATTTCATCAATTAAATCTTTGTTTCCTTCATACTCATTTCCTCTTGCATGCGATCTGAGTTCAGAATGTATGTATCCAGCAAGTTCTGCAAGGTATGGAGCAAACGAAACTCCCAGCGTCATGGTAATGCTGGATTTTACCGGTCTTCTGATCGTCTGAGGCCTTACCGTATCTTTAAGCATTCTTTTTGCGACGAGCGTTACCGCCCTTCTCGTTTCAACACCAAAATATCCATCCACCATTATCTCATAGAGCATCACAGCATTTTTATCATAGCTCACATTACCCTTAGCATCAATTTTGAAATTAATACGTTTAAGAATGCTGCCTGAAGCGTTGCGCACGACAAGCTCTCCCTTTCTGATGCCTTTTTCAGTTTTAAGCATTCTGAGCTCATACTTTCTCTTTCCATCATTGCTTTTCCATGAGTATCTGCCGGGTTTATCCTTGTATAAATCAATCTTTCTTTTCTTGAAAGAGCGCACTATGAAAGATATCAATCTTTTCTCAACAGATGATACCTCTACTCTTACACCGCGGTTATATGAGCGCAATAACTCATTTATTTTTCTTTGGAACTCTTTCGTTCTCTCAAAAGTTCTTCTTCCATAGATGCCATCCGCAACTAGCTTTTTTCCTGTGGTAAATCTAAATACGGCGTTTATATCATTTAAAAACTGCTGTGCATTCTTAACTTCTTTGCTTTTTGCCTCTTTATCGTTCCTAAGTCCGTGCGCGCCGCCTTGATATCCATATTTTCTCCATAACCTTGCATTCCTAACAATGTTCTTATACTCAAGGGTAATGAGCGAATCCAACTTGTCAGAATATTTTTCGAGAATCTTCATCTGTTTTTCTGTGAGCTTTTTTTTAGGTATGCTTTTGATGTTTAGGTTGTTTTTTACCATGCGCGCACCTCAAATAGAAATTAGCATTCATTCTTTAAAAAGTTTATTGGTATGAAATATGTCAATGCCAAGGTAGCTCAGCCTGGTTAGAGCGCCAGACTCATAGCATAACTATCTATGAGTTATGAGCCGTTTGGCTGTGACTTAAACGGCGCTCCGGGAAATCTGGATGTCGGGGGTTCAAAGTTTCCAGTTGAAAATCCCCCCCTTGGCATCTAATTAATATTACACTAATTGTACGCTTCCTGTTCCAAGAAGCCAAACAGCAATGATGATGCTTATTACTGCAAGCATTCCTACAAGCATAATTAGCATGCCTGCATCGATTTTCTCGCGTTCATTGAACATATGATATATATTTTGCAGCAATTATTTAATATTTAGATGACGCCATTATGATTGATGCTGGGCTTATTGCTAAGAAGAATATTGTGAACAGCATGCTTTGCGGAAAAATCCATAACAAAACCAGAAATAATATGTTAGCAATTATTCTTCCCTTCCTCAAATCAACTTCTCTCCTCATTAACACCGCGTCATCTCTCTTAATCTCTTTATAAAACTCCACAAAATATGGGGATACAAGCGCGCTGTTTGTCACAGTTGCTCCGATCATTGTAATGAGTATTGCAGCAAAGTTATTCATAAATACTCTTATAAAGATGGTTGTTGAGTGCAATGCTCCGCCAATTTTTTTCAGCAGTTCATGCAGCTTGTCATTATCAACATATCCTATTAGGAGCATCGCTACCGCTGCAGAAAGCGATGTCACAGTGAATATCTCTCCCAGCGCCTCAATACTACCCAGCACGATGAATATGAGTATGGGCCAGTATACATTAAGTCCATCAACCCGCACGCCTTCTGCAAGGAATTTAGTTGATGTTTGCGCAATGGAGTTCATTCTTGGTTTGATGTTTGGTTGGTGTTTTATAAAAAATAATGGCACTGCTGAGATGAGCATGCCTGCGCTTGCAAGCGCAAAAAGCATATTATAGCCAAATAGTATTATGATGATCGCAGCAATCGCGGGCGAAACGAGCGGTGCGAATGAGGCTAGGCTTTGCCATGTGCCAAACTCCTTATCCATCTTTCTCCTGCTTGATGTTGCTGCAAATATGTTGTGGAATGGCACCCAAAATAGCAGGTCTGATGCTTCAAACCCTACTGCCAAAATTGCAATAACTGCTGCATCCATGCTTATGTAATTGATGCCCATCAGAGATGCTGAAAAAATTACTGAAGAGATTGCTATGAGTATCGGCGGTTTGAATATTCCAGATAAAATCTCTGATGCTTTGCACAAAGGTATGCCCGCAACAGCTCTCACAAGATAGAAAAGAGGTATTAAATACAGCGGGAACCCTGAAATAAATAGGAATATTGGAATGAATATAGACACCATAGATGAAAACAGCGTTCGGATAGAAATTGATGCATACACTTCATTAATGTCGTTGTTCAGCAGGTATCTAAGTTTCTGAATTAAATGCGTTTTCATCTTTTTTTATAATATGAGATAATTTAAATAATTTTATAGGGATTCATGTATATGCCATTCAATGAAATGATGGATGTTCTCATATACATTTATATGTCCAATCCGCTTTTAACCATGGTTCGCTTGGTTAATTTATTTATCTCCCTATTTCTCGCAAAGATGCTGATAGGGCATGCGCTTAAACTTAAGGGAAAAAGCTTGTCGTATGCATTGCGCTATCTTTCATATGCATTTCTCATAATGGCAATGATTAGCATAATCCAACTTCTCTCAGCAACGCCGTGGTTTGATTGGGAGTTAGTGGAAGGCGTCTCATTTTTATTGTTTTTGGCAATATCAATATACGCGATTATGCACATCGCGCGCACAGTTGAGGCATATTCGCACTTAAAACTCAAATAAATTTATATTTTTTATGCAGATAAGTATTACTTAGTATGAAACAAACTAAGATTGCGATTTCGATTGACCCATATATATTGGGTGAGATTGAGAAGCGAATCGATGGGAACGCGATTAAGAATCGTTCGCAAGCAATAGAATATCTTCTTAGAAAAGCTTTGTTAAGCAATGCATCCACAGCAATAATACTTGCTGGCGGAGATCGTGGCGAGGACAAAGCTATGCGCACGCATGATGGAAAACCGATTCTTGAACATTTGATTAAGTGGATGTTAGGATATGGAATACATAAATTTGTTATTGCTCTTAGAAGTGACGAATCTCGCATTCGCGCTTATTTTGGAGATGGCTCAAAGTTTAATGCAAACATTCTGTACTTGTTGGAATCCAATCCAGTTGGGACTGCTGGAGCAGTGAAAGCATGCATGAGTTTAGTAGGGCCAGTATTCATTGTTGCGAATTGCGATTCCATATTTGGGTTTAATTTAATAAGGATGCTTGATTATCACAACAAACTTGGAAAAGTCGCCACAATTGCAGTAAGAGAAAAGCAAAATCCCTCTGAGTATGGGTGCGTGGAGATGGAGGGTTATGAAATAACGAGTTTCAGCGAGAAACAAAAACATGCTTCTACGAGAATAGTTAATACTGGGTTGTATATTATGAATAAGCAGGTGAAAGATTTTCTGCCTGATGAGGGGATGCTTGAGAGGGATGTGTTTCCTGTGCTTGCATCTAAGGGCGCGCTTGCAGGATATATGTTCACTTCTGAATGGATGGATACGGAGAGGGAATCATGAGTTTGAAGATTATGCATTCTATGGGCACGCGACCTGAGATAATCAAGATGGCGCCGGTGATAACTGAGGCTGAAAAGAGAGGCCATGAAAATATAATTGTGTGGAGCGGCCAGCATTACGATAATGAGTTGTTTTCAGGGGTATTTGATGACTTAGGGATACGGACTCCAGATTACGATCTTGATGCAAAAGGCCATCCTGTAGAGATTGGTTCCGGAATATTGATGGGCTTAAAGTCCGCCATAAGCAAAGAGCAGCCTGATATTGTTCTCGTGCATGGCGATACATTTTCTGCGATGTTTTCATCTTTGGCATCTGCGTTATGCATGACTCCGGTAGGGCATGTTGAAGCAGGTCTGCGGACTCATTCATGGGAGCCATTTCCTGAGCAAATCTGCACACGCACGGCTGATGCATCATCCTCGCTCTTTTTTGCTGCCACTGAGTACAATGTTAATTGCTTGCTCAATGAGGGGCATCCTAAGGGTAGGGTCTTCCTTACTGGAAATACTATTGTCGATGCGGTTAGAATATACAGCAATCGAAATCCAAATATAAGGAGGGCGCTTGGAATTCCAGATGGGAATAAGCTCATATTTTTCTCTGCTCATAGGAGGGAGAATACGCTCAGCAAAGAGCGCATGTCTGGGATTTTCGATGCGTTGTTATCTTTGGATGAATACACAATATTCTGCGCGGTTCTGCCAGGCACGCAGAAAGCAGCAGAGAAGTATGGGTATCTCAAGAAGCTTAATAATGCTGAGCACATAATATGGAAGTATCCTTCCTTAGAGAAATACACGGATGTGCTCTCTCTTGTTAAACAGAGCGATTTAGTTCTTACTGACAGCGGTGGATTGCAGGAAGAAACTGCAAGCCTTAACATTCCTTGCTTAACGCTTAGATATGTTACTGACCGCCCTGAAACCGTAAAAGCGGGGTCGAACAAGTGCGTAGGTTTTGAGAAGGAAAACATAATTCTCAATGTTGAGAATATTATGAGTGATATGGCAGTTAGGCAAAAAATGATATCAGCCCAGAACCCTTACGGAGATGGGCATTCATCTGAGAGAATACTTGATATAATTGAGCAATTTGAAGGAAAACTGCCTAGATGGGAATCTAATATTAGAGAGGTGAGAATATGAATGGTTTAAAAGCAGTAGTGCTTTGCGGTGGTGAAGGAACAAGATTGAGGCCATATACATACAATGTGCCTAAGCCAATGTTGAAACTTGGCAACAAGCCATTATTGGAATATGTGCTGTTGAATCTTAAGCGCAGTGGAATAACTGAATTCATACTTACTGTCGGCTACTTGCATGATCAAATACGCAATTATTTTGGTGATGGGAGCAAGTGGAACATAAAGATTGATTATTCAGTTGAGGATAAGAAGCTTGATACTGCTGGTTCGGTGTATCAATTAAAGGATAAGCTAAGCGATACATTCATCGTTGCTATGGGCGATCATGTAACAGGGATAGATATGAAAAAGATGCATGAATTCCACAAGCAGAAGGGAGGCATCGCTACGGTTGCTCTTAAGCTGAGGGGCACTCCTGTTGAATATGGGATTGTTGAGGTAAATGATGATGATTCAATAGGCACTTTCAGGGAAAAGCCAATTCTCTCTAATCTGATCAATGCCGCAATATATGTTTTTGAGCCCAAGATATTTGATTATATGGGGCCTGGCGAAGATTTCTCAAAACATGTATTTCCGAGAATGCTCAACCAAGGCGAGAAAATATTTGGATATCAATTTACTGAGTATTGGGCGGACATAGGCAGGGTTTCGGATTATGAGATGATGAACTCAATAATAAGCGTAGTCGAGCTCTCTATGGCTCTGAACTCAAAATGATATTTTAAATCTTTTTGTTAATATCATCTTATGCCTCGTTTTTATTTTGGTGATTTTGATAAGTTTAGGGAGAAGGCGGAATCATTAGGCATACATGAGGACCTTAGCGAGCTTCGCACTCTTGGCGCATCATTTTTCAGAAATTACTCAAAATATGCCATTCTTGTGCTTGTTCTTCCGCGTTATAATTTCATCACTATTTTTAAGGACAATTTATCCATATCATATCCTTTTCTGCCTGCGATAGATAACAAATGGCTGAACGAGATAAAAAAACGCAGGAATTCAGAAAATACCCTTATTGCATATTACGCTCTGGATCAAGCTTTAGATGAGTATGAGAAAGAGTACTTGAAAGCAAAAGAGCAGATTCATAAGTACGAGGAATCATACAATTTTGAGATGTATGAGGAACTATCGCGAAGCTTGCGCGACCTAACTGATGTGGTTGAATCGTTTCTGCGCACGTGCTTTAGGATAGATAGGTCAAAATCAAAATTCATATCGATTGATCTGATTGAGTATGATTTTGATGTTTTGATTGAAGATGCAAGATATCTGCTGGATAGGATAATCTCTACTAAGAAGGAAATAAATTTTATGCGCAACAAATTCGAACTTGAAATTTCAAAAGAGTTGAATATCAATGTTGCAAAACTTACTGAGATTATGCTCATATTAACAATAATAAGCTTGATTATATCAGTCCCAAACACAGTTGCAACAATATTTGGCGTTGCTCCGCTTGCGCAATTAGTTACGCCGGATTTTATTATTGGCTTAACCTTATTTTCAACGGTTCTTGCGGTAATCGTCTCCGTATGGTACATAAAATACAACAGGTCGTCTAGCTCGTTGAAATAGTTCTCCTGATTGAATCAACTCCTTCTTTAAATCTACTCTCCTCCCAGTCATCAAGATTGATTTCGTTTATGCTTTTTAGCTTGCCGTGGCTGATTTGTATTGGCACACCTATGCTTATCCCTTCAATCCCATATTCTCCATTGCAATAAACTGAGGCGATAGTTTCAAATTCGGAGTTTTTGCATATATCATTTGCTAAATTGGCAATATGCTTAACCGGGCCGAACTCAGTCCCTTTTTTGTTCTCAATGAGGTATAGATTATCCCTTTTTATTTGTTTAACGATGGCATCGCGGTCGGCATGTTTATCGCTTACTATGGGCACAAAAAGTTCTCCATGTTCTCCAATTACAAAGTCGCTCATGTTTTTTGTGATTACTCTTAACCTGGCGGAATCGATAAGTGATCCAAATCCAAAACACCGTTTATCATCAAACGTTTGCGATACAACTGTGTTTATTGCATCAGCAGGATTGGTTACAGTTATAAAGCTTCCTTCAAATCCATTCAATTTCTCAATAATCGATAGCGCGATTTTTTTATTTATGCGAAAGAGATCTGCTCTTGTTTGGTTGGGTTTTCTTGGCACTCCAGCAGTCATAATTATTGCTGAGCAGTCAATCATCTCTTCTACCTTGCAAAATTCTATGCTCATGTTTGGGTAAGCATGCCTTAGGTCAAGCATGTGCGCTCTGCATGTTTGCTCAATCACATCGTAGCATTTAATGTTATGCCCTTTTCCAAGAAGCTCGAACGCGGACATCGCACCGATCCTTCCAAATCCAATTATCCCTATGCTCATTGTATCTCTCATATTTTTATTGATAACCTTATTAATTCTCTGATGCAATTATTAGCAGTGATAATATGGGCAAAGTAGGTACTGAAATCGTGAAAGTAGATGTGCAGGGGCTTTTAGGCGAGTTGAACAAAGCTCTTGCGGATGAATGGCTTGCATACTATCAGTATTGGGTTGGCGCTAAGGTCGCCAAAGGCAGGATGAGGCCGCAAGTAGTTGCAGAACTAACTGAGCATGCAAATGATGAACTTAGGCACGCTGGCATGTTGGCGGATAGAATAATGCAGTTAGGCGGCACGCCGATTCTTGAGCCAAAGGAATGGTACAATTTCACCAACTGTGGTTATTCAACGCCTTCTGATCCTAGCACGGCTGCGCTCTTAAACCAGAACATTGAAGGTGAGAGGTGCGCGATAAAAGTATACTCAAAAATACTTGACTTTGTGAAGGGCAAGGATGAGATTACTGAAGAAATCGTGCGCGAGATACTCAAAGATGAGATAGAGCATGAAGAGGATTTGGAATCTATTTTAGAGGACCTCTCTTAATTTTTTTATCAAAAAGTTTAAAAAATCCCAAAACGACAGATATTTTTAATGGTTAATAAGAAACCTATGCAATTATCTCTGCCGTTTGACGCGAAGCAAGGAGCTAAGAAGATTGCAGTTAGGAAGAGATTCGCAAGAATGCTTATAGAGGTTAATGACTCGCTTTCAAAGGAAAAAATAAATATGGCGCTCAGATTCGCAAAAGAAGTGCACAAGAATAAGTTTAGGAAGAGCGGAGAGCCCTACATAAATCATCCTTTGCGAGTAGCTAGTTACGCATTAGAGTATGGTTGCAGACCCACTGTTGTGGTTGCGGCATTGTTGCATGATGTGATAGAGGATGGCAGAATTTATTACAAGGACATTGAAAAGAAATTTGGAAAACGTGTTGCAGGGATTGTGATAAATCTTACTAAACCTAAACTGCATGGGGGAAGATGGATTTTTGCGAATGAGCAGGAGTATTACAAAATTTCAGATGAATACAGGATTGACTTATACCATGAGCGCAGCAGAGTTTATTATGATCATCTTATCAATTCAGGGGATTTGGACGCAATATTGGTTAAACTTTTTGACAATCTCCATAACCTGAAAACGCTTAAGTATGTTGGAGATGACCAAAAAACTAGAAATTCTGAAACAATTGCAAAACATAGCATGCTTTTGGCTAGCAGATTGTTTGATGAAAAAATAGTATCATTTTTTAAGCAAAAGCTATCGGAAATAAACCCAGATATAGATCTTGAATCATACTTATACCTAAATCATGCATCTTATTCAGATGATGTTATTGTTTTGCCACCGCGCTCAAACATAGGAATAGATATGTTCAGAAAACTTCCCCTTCCAGGAAAGAAGCGCATTGTTATTTATGGCAATCCTGAATATGCGTTTTTGCATAACTATGTAGAGATTGGCGTGCCTAAGCAGTGCAAGAATAAAATTCCATTGATTAAGAGCATGTTAGTTGGTTTTAAGGTGACTGTTGGGAGGAGTTTGGTTCCAAAAAATGTCGATGCTCACGAAATAATTCTTCGCGTGTCCGGGTTTAGAGATAATTTTGAGAAATCTGTATTGCGCGTTACGCGCGATCGAATTCATCTCAATCTGCGCAATGTGGTTGTGTCCATACCTTCTTCCAGCATACCGCGGATAAGGATTTATGGTGATGAGTTTAATGATGTTAAGAAAAAATTCGCTAAGTTGCGTACGGATCTTGCAAAAGTGTATGTTAAGTTAGTTTGCTGAATTGCAAACTGGAGGATTTGCAAACCGGGCTGGCGCAAGCCCCCGGTGGGATCCGTAGGTGCGCAGCACCGAGGAGACGGCAAAACCGAAAGGTTTTGCAAACCGGGCTGGCGCAAGCCCCCGGTGGGATCCGTAGGTGCGCAGCACCGAGGAGACGGCAAAACCGAAAGGTTTTGCAAACCGGGCTGGCGCAAGCCCCCGGTGGGATTTGAACCCACGACCTGCCGCTTGCTTGAACCTGTTTATTGTACAAGGCGGCCGCTCTGCCGCTGAGCTACGGAGGCGAATTAATATTTTTATTATGCTTATGCTTTTAATAATATCGTGGTATGATGGCGAGAATTGTGTTTGCGGATGAAGGCAAGCAGGCAAAGGCAGATTTAGGAGTTTCATTAAGGAAGATTATGAATGAGTGCGGGATCCGCATGCGTTTTGCATGCGGTGATGGCAGATGCGGAATATGCTTAGTTAGGATTGCGCGCGGCATGGAATTCCTAAATGAGCCCTCAGATCGCGAAAAGATGATTTTGGAACTGCTCAAATCCGAACCGGACAAAAGACTTGCCTGCCAGTGCATAGTAGAAGGAGATGGAGAAATTGTTGTAAGCACACAGCATTAGGTCAAATTTTGATAACTTTCTGCGCATTACTCTCAAGATTGTTTATTATCATTTTATCGCACATGCATTTTTCGAGCAGTATTTTTACGCATTCAGATGCTGCGATGCATCCAGCAACGCCTGCAGCGGGTGGGAATATACCCGCACTTTCGCAACTGCTTTCACCTTTAATTACTGCGATTTCGTGCAGATATTTTTTACAGAATGTGCCCACTCTTGAGATGTATGCTACTGCTGATGCATATATAAGCGGAATTCTGCTTTTTTTACTTATCTTGCTTATCTTTATCCTGCTATCTATATTATCCGTGCAATCAATCACGACATCATATTCATTAAAGTTTATTGAAGCAACATTACGGTGTTTGATCACCTCTATATCTGAATTATATGCCTGAATCCATTTTTCGCAAACATCCGCTTTCATTTTATTTATATCGGATTCCTTATATATGAACTGCCTGTTAAGATTGCTTTCCTCAATGTTATCATCATCGCATATTCCAAGATTAACTCCCAATCCAGCGAGGTTAGCCACAACTTGAACTCCTACTCCTCCCAATCCTATAACAATCGCCTTGCTTTCCAGGAGTTTTTTATGATCCTCTCCGCTGAAGTCATGCAATGCAATATGCCTCTCGTATCTTCTGAGATTCATGTTGTTTTTATGCTTGGAAAACATTTTTATATTATGGTAAAAAGAATTACAATATGGTTACGCTTTCTGTAATCGTCCCAACGCTTAATGAAGAAAAGTATATTGAAGATTGTTTAACTTCCTTATATTCGCAAAACACCGATGTTTCTTATGAGATAATTGTATCTGATGGCGGAAGCGATGATGGCACTGTTCGAATAGCTGATAAATATGCAGATAAAGTAGTTATGACTGGCAGAGGCATATCAAAAGGCCGCAACGAAGGCGCGAAAGCCAGCAGAGGGAGGTATCTTGTGTTTATCGATGCTGACAGCATAGCATCTTCCACTCTTATATCTGCATACGCAGATGCATTTATTAATAAGAATGCGATTGCAGCAACAGGTCCAATCTTTCCTAAGGAGAAACTTTCTTCGTATGAAAATTTATTTGTGCAGATAGGCAGCAAACTGTATACTGAAAGTTGGATAAAGTTTCTTATAAAAATAGGCAAACCTGCATTTATTGGTTCCAACAGCGCATTTAGCAAGAATGTATTTTTTGATGCAGGCGGGTTTAATGAAAAACTCAACACTTTTGAGGACGGCGACCTTAGCATGAGATTAGTAGGTAGAGGAGATTTCATGTTTCATGAGCATGCGAGGGTATACACAAGCGTGCGCAGGCTTAAAAAATGGGGATATTTTAAATTCATAAAATTCCATACGACCAACACTTTGAAATATATGTTGTTCGAGAAACCGCATGATGATTACGAGCCGGTGCGTTAATATATTTAAATCATATGCTCTAAATCATTTTACCCAGCCCCGTCGTCTAGCGGCCAAGGATGGAGGACTTTGGATCCTCAGACCCCGGTTCGAATCCGGGCGGGGCTATTAAGTTGAGGTTGTGCAAATGTCTCAGCAATCACCTATAACTGAATATTCGAAGAATGCATTAAGCCATGGGTATTTTATGATGCCTGTTTCGATCATAGATGCGCAGGATAAAGCAAGGAGGAAGCAATCTTTAATGAAAATGCTATCTTCCAATTTTATCGACATGTTCGTTTTGCGCGATATAATCGATCACATAACCTATGTGCGGGACTATATGATTAGAAAGAGCATTAATTTTATGCTCGTTTCTAAAAATTCGGAGGGAAATGTGATAGGGATTGCTAATTTTGTGTACTCTAAATCATCTGCGATGCTTTACTTGAAACGCTATTATATTTCAGATGATGTCAATAAGACGGAGGTATTGGCATTTTTTATTCGTGGCGCTGACAATTATCTGCAAAGTTATGGGTATTCCTTTAAAGGATTGCTTTCATCTCCCAGCAGCATCAAGCGAGAAGGCGTTTCTATGATGCGTGATATTGGTATGAAATTTATGTTCATGGAACCTCTTTCAGAAGATAAGGCAGATAAGTCTTCTAAGCAGGGTCCAGTCGTTTACCCTATAAAGAAAGACAGCAGCGTTTTGGATATGCGCGTTGTGATGGTTGAAGGTTATTCTAGCGATTTCAAGTTAGATAAGGAAGAAATTGCGAAGTTTTTGATGGATCTTAAAAATGAGAAAGATTTGCAGTATCTTCTTAAGATAATTAACGACCAAAATATGCTTTTGACATTAAAGCACATTGATGAGACCAACAAGCTCACTGAATTGCTTGGCAATGTGAAAAACAGCTAACTATGTTTTGAAATAATCATCGCAAGCCTATCAAAATTTATACGCGTTCCGTCCAACGGAGAACCGCCTGCGCTTGCGCTTCCATTCCATTCGTCTATCTGTTCGCTCCCTGCGCGGGCCTTCCTCTCTTCTTCATTTAGCACGCGATATAAGTTTGCGCCAAGTTTCCCCTTGACTGCTCTCAGCGAAACTTTCAGCCTCCCATTGTTCTTCTTGGTCACTATAAACACTTTTTCAAAACTCGAGTTTGCAGCAATAGTAAGTATGAACGGATCTATGGTTTCGTTTTCGTTCAATGCAATGACTCTGCATCCGCTCGAGTGCAACATATTAAGCGTGTTATCTGGATTTCTCGACAATTTATGCTTTATAACCCTATCTTTTTCCTCATTAATCATAGCCCTTATCTCAGCGGTCTGTTTTGCAACCATATCCGTAAACTGCGATATGGTTTTTACATGTTTTCCATCCTCGCTTTTCAGCAACCTTTCCATATCTTTATACAACTTTTTTAATATGGGCTTCGTTTCATCCATGCTGTTCGTTCTTACGATATGATTTCCTGTTATTTCAGGATAGAATAAATGGGAGGAAATTAGAGCCCATATAGCATATGATTTATAATTAGAGCCATCTATGCTATAATTCATCCTTGACGCTTCAGAAAGCACATCAGAGTGTTTTAACGCAATCTTAGGTTTTTCAGCAACGAAGTTTGCGATCACGGCATCAGGTGTGAGAATTTTGGGGTTGATCCTAATCTTAACATCTTCCTTGCTAAGAAGCTCAAGCGCAATATCCGTGTGTGTTGCGCCGTTTTTTAGCTTGTCTTTTACGAGCTTTCTGATGCTCGCATGGTGATCATGCAGTTTGCCGCTCATAAGTGAACTTTTACCATTTTTATCCATCCTCCCACCATTACAAAAAACACTTCACATCTTATTCTTATAAATGTTTCTATGTTTTTCAACACCGCGCCTGAAGCAAACATTGCGTATCGGGCAGATTTTGCATTTTGGTCTAATTGGAAGACATATCGTCTGTCCGAATGCAACAAGTATTTTGTTAAATTTTGACCTATACTTTCTCTCAATAATCTCATTAAGCAATTTGCTGCTTTGCTCTGGAGTTTTTGTATGCACTATTCCTATCCGATTTGATATTCTATGAACATGCGTGTCCACGCCAATTACTTTTTTGCCGAATGCCCTCGCAAGAACGATGTTTGCAGTTTTGATTCCAACCCCCGGCAACGATGTAAGATCTTTTATGTTTTTAGGCACTTTGCTCCCAAACTTTTGCGTAATTATCCTGCACATTTCTTTTACATATTTTGCTTTGTTCTTGTAAAATCCCACAGGTTTTATCAGTTCTCGAATTTCCTCTGCGCTCATCTTAGAAATTGCATCAGGATTGTTTCCTTTTTGCATTAGTTTTTTGAATGCTGTTAGAGTCACTTCGTCTTTTGTTCTCGCAGATAACATTGTGTAAAGAAGTATTTCAAACGGCTGTGCAGTTTCTTTTTCGACTCTTACCACTGGCGCATTCATCTCTTTTGCTGTGGTCTCCATTGCCTTTAAGTATCCGCTGAGATTACCCAGGAATTCGTTGTTAATCTGCATCGCATACTTACTCTATGCCAAGTGTTATAATTTTTATTGAACCAGAATATTGTGTATTCTTTTCAGTTGCGCAGGGGTGGCGGAGTCCGGTCAAACGCGCAGGGTTTAGGACCCTGTGGCCTAGCGCCTTCGCAGGTTCAAATCCTGCCCCCTGCATATCATTTAACGAAAACTCAAGCATCAGAATGTTTCTGAAATTAATGTGGGTTCATGTTTCTCTTTTGCGCGGTTGAAGATGTATAAGCGCCCGCTTGCACCCTCTTTAAGCGCATCATCATGAGTAATGACGAATGTTTGTCCTATTATGCTTGGAAGCTTATCTCTTAATATCTGCGCAAGCGCGCCGATCCCGTTTTCATCTAAGTTATGCGTAGGTTCATCCAGAACAAGAAGATTCATTTGCGGAGCGAGAACTATGGACAACGCTACTCTGAGGCAAAGCACGATTGATGCGCGCTCACCTCCGCTTGTATTGCCCTCGATACTTATCCATTCACCGCCTCTTTTTGCTTGGAGTAGGTAATCGCTTTCAGTTGCGGCCATTCGCACCTCGCTTATATCTTCGTATGGATATACAACTCTCCATATGCGTTTCATCACCGCATTGATTGAGTTCACGAGCTCGCTTCTAAGAGCAGCCTGCGTTTCCACGAGCGCTTGCTGAAACTCCTTCATATCTTTAACGCAATTGCTCATGTATTTAATTTTTTTATCAATCTCGCTGTATTCATCTATCTGCTTTTTTACATAATCTAGATTATTTTTGAGCAGCGCAAGATTCTTCGCATACCCATCTTTCTTTGCTTTAAGCCCTTCAGCCTCAATCTTTAGTTCAGTTGCGGCATCATATGTTTTCTCATATTGCTTTTCTTCATACCCAACATCTGAAATCCTGCGCTTAAGTTCTATCAATTCATTTTTTCTACTTTCGATTCTTTTTCTAAGCGCTACGTTCTGTTCGATTTCCTTTATGCCTGCATCTAACTCAACAATCTGCCTCTCTATCTCAACCAATTTAACTCTCCCTTTCTCAACTTCATCCGCCAATGATTTTTGTTCTTTGGTAAAATTTTCCAAGTCAGCCTCAGCATTCTCGTTAAGTTTTATGAATTCATCTATCTCCTTAATCCGCGTTTTAATGCTTTCAATTTTTTCTGCGGCGTGGACTAATGCTTCCACCTGCTTGAGTTCATTCCTGCGCTTTTCCAATAATTTCATGTTTTGTTCAATCTTTTTTCTGATATCTGCTTTCAGCTCCTCCATCTCTTTGCGTTTTGATTTTTTTGATGGAAGCTCCAAGATTTTCTTTTCCACCTCATCTCTTTTTTCAAGCATCTCTTCATATTTTGCAATCTCATCATTCAACGCGATCAACCTTTTATGGTATCCTTCGAGTTCTTTCTTTGAATTCTCAATCATTCCGCGCTTTTTTGCAATTATCTCTTGAACTTTCTTCTTATCAAGTATAGTATCGCAGACAGGGCATGCGCCCAAATCATCCTTCTCCAATCTGCTTATCGAGTCAGCGTTAATTTTGATTACTTCCTTCAGTGAGGCAATCCATGAAATGCAATTATCTCTCTCCCCCTTCTTTATTTCAAGTTCTCTATTAGATAATTGCTTAATGTCTGGAAATTTCTCAACTAATTTCTCAATTTCTTGAATCTCCAAATTGAGATGGTTGCACTGTTCATCCAACAATTGGATTTCTTTTGATGCTGCCCCCAACTCCTTCTCAAGCTTTGCGATATTTTCATTGCATTCTTTTTGAGAAGCAATTAATTCCTCCTTAGTTCTATCGCATTCAATCTCCTTCAATTCTCCTATCAAATCTGCCTTTTCCTTATTTTTTTTGTTGGCATTTTCAATAGTGCTGCGCAGTTTTCCAATAAGTCTGTTTAAATCAGCCATTCTTTCTTCCTGTTTTTTAAGATCTTTTGAAAGAGCATCAGATTTACTACGTAACTCACTTGCGATTCTTATCTTTGACTCCATATCCCTTTCATTATATTCCTTTAAGTTATTGCTCATCTCCACAATCTGCGTTTCACGTTCCGCGATTTTTTTTGATAATTCGTCATAAATCTTTTTCTTTTCTCCAAGTTCTTTCAATTCTGCATCCAATAGCACAATCTTCTTTGAAAGTGCCTCCAACTTATCAGATATGTTTTTGGTCTCATTCTCATTTCTTTGCATCTCTTCTTCTAACCTGCGTTTTTCCTCATTAAGTTTTATTAGGTCATATTTTCCTAATGAATCTTGCAATATAGAAATTTCCCTACTCATCCTATTCGCAACCTTCAGTATGTTCGAGCGTGCAGATTCGAATCTATCCATTCCTATTAGAGCATCAATCTGCCTTTTTCTTTCAGAAGGATTTATAGTGAGGAAATAATCTAGTTTATTCTGTTCAGCATAAATAGCTTTAATGAATAAATCATAATTAACTCCGAGCAGGTTGCTTATCATTGAACTGACAGCATCGCTTTTCGCTTCTATAAGTTTCCCGTTCTCTCTTAACTCTGCGTTGCTCTTGCCATTTGCTATCTCTCTACTTATGTTGTATTCCGCATTATCATGTTCGAATACTAAATTAACTCTGCAATGCTGCTTGGTTCCAAGAATGTTTTTTGATATAACATCGCCAATTTTGATTTTTCTCCTATGCATCGCTGGTATGGTCCCATACAAAGCAAAGCATATTGCCTCTAACACTGAGCTTTTGCCGGATCCCATAATGCCTATTAGAATGTTTGTTCCCCTGGAAAACTGCAATAATGTATGTTTATGGGATCTCCAATTAATGAGTTCTATTGACTTAATCAGCATTGAATTCACTTAAAGCGCAATTTATTTTTATTCTTATCTTTGCTATGCTGCCACAAGCAAAAGCAGTGCCGCTATTCCAGCAAGCGTTTGTATTCCATACAGCATAACAACAAGTTGTTTTTCAGTTGGATTGAAGAGTTTCATCAATAAATGCGTTAGCGAGCACACTTTTCCATCATACCTCAATCTTCCATCCACATATGTGCCGAAATTTTCGGCATTGAATCTTGATCTTGATTTAAGCAGAAATTCAACAATCTGCGGCATTAACAGTATCGCCCCGAATCGCTCTATATTTGCTAAAATAACGACTGCAGCTATGGATGCGCCTATCAAATAAGTAACGATATTTCCTGGGAACACTTTTGCAGGATACCAGTTGAATATTATGAACGCTCCCAGCGATCCTATAAGAGATATGAGCAGAAATATTGCAATCACTTTATTTTTATCGAGTCCCGAAGTTATGAGAAAGAGTATTAGAAATATGCATATTATGATCCCCAACCCAACTTCGAGGCCGTTGAATCCAGCCAGCAAGTTAATTAAGTTAGAAGTTGCCACAACTCCGATTGGAATCAGCAGTAGCACGTACATGTTTAATCCTATTGTTCCTACAATAGGAAGTGCAATTGATCCTAGATAAAAATCAACCTCGCCGAGCAATGGGAGTTGCATAGTAGTTGTTCCAACTTTGATAAGCATTAGCGGCAAAGCTGCGAACAGTGGGAGCACTACGCGGTATATGTCAGGGATGTCCAAAACATCATCCGCAAATCCAAGAAATGCAATGAGCGATGTTGACAGCGCAACTCCGAGCAATATCTCAGCAGATATGCTGCTGGTGTTTAGTTGGAGTGGGAGCAGGAATGCAACGATAAACCCGAGAAACACTGCAATGCCACCGAATTTTGCGGCTTTAGGTTTTCCCTTCTTGTTCATATCTGGAGCGACCATATTTTTGCGCATTAGCTTTCGTATTAGAGGCGGCAGGGCAATGTAGGTCAATGCAAATGAGATAATCCCCACTAATGGCAGTGTAACCCCAAGAGGCAAGTGCATATCTTGTTTTTTATCGAAATCATTTATATTATTTAGAATTGCTATATCTTAGGTGTTTTTTTGAAGGTAGACATGCATGTCCATACGCATTACTCTTTGGATGGCTTAATCACAAGAAGCGAGGTTAAGCGCGTGATTAAACTGCACAAGGTGGACGCAATCGCCATCACGGACCATAACAAGATCAGTGCTTGGAATGATTTTTCGGACTTAATGATAATTAGGGGAGTTGAGAAGACGATTGTGGACGGAAATGAAAAATTTGATTTGCTTATATATTTTTTGAATGAAGAGATAAAATCCAGCGATTTTTACGAGATAATTGATGCTGTGCGGGAGCAGGATGCGTTCACTTCGCTTGCGCATCCTTTTGACTTTATGCGCAATGCTCCGCAGAATATCGGTAAATATGCACTTCATGTAGATGCTTTAGAATGTTTTAATTCGAGGGTTAGCTCGCTAAATATTAATCAGAAGGCAAAAGATTATGCAAAATCTCACAACCTTCTTATGACCGCAGGTTCGGATGCTCACATTCAATCAGAGCTTGGAAATGCGTATGTGGAGGCAGATGCAACAGATATAGAAGAGTTTAGGAAATTGCTTGAAGATGGAAATGTCCGCGTTTGCGGAAAGCTATCTCCTTTTTATGTGCATCTCTATTCATCCTTGCGCAAGAAAGGTTTTCTTGAACCAAAGTTATGAAGGATTATATTTAAAATACCTTTTTACTTTAAATCATAATTATATTATTGAGGCGTCGATATTGTTGATACTCCTCGCAATGGTCTGAGGGGCCCATAGCTCAGCTTGGTAGAGCGGCTGGCTCTTAACCAGTAGGTCGGGGGTTCGAATCCCTCTGGGCCCGTTTTTAATGTTTTATGTTGATTTTTTTATGGTGGTTTAATGGCTGTTGTTAAAGTAATTGAGTTGTTAGGCTCATCTAAGAAGAGCTGGGAGGATGCAGCATGTCAAGCGGTCAGGCGCGCATCTAAGACAATAAAAGGAATAAAAAGCATAGATGTTCTTGGTTTCAAGGCGAAAGTAAATAATGGGAAGATTGTTGAGTACCGCGCGCATCTCAAAGTTGCGTTTGAAGTAAAATAAAATTTTGCTTTTTTAATTCAGTTGCTGCAGGGGTAGCCAAGCGGTCAACGGCGCCAGATTCAGGGTCTGGTCCCCTAGCGGGTTCAGGAGTTCGAATCTCCTCCCCTGCATACCTGCATAATTACTTATATAAATATTGCTTTTATCAAATAAACACGAATGTGGGCGTTAGCCTGAACGAAGGTGGTATAATGGGTTATTATAGATATATGACGGAGGCATTTCAAGAGGAATATAAAAATAAATCTCCTCTCTATAAGCAAAGGCTTATGCAATGGAGGAGGGAGCCAGCTATAGTCAGGGTTGAGAGGCCGCTTAATCTTAGCAGGGCGCGAAATTTAGGATACAAAGCAAAAAAGGGTTATGTTGCTGTGCGTGTTAGAATCAAGAAAGGAGATCGCAAGGTGCCGAAGCTTAAGAAAGGCCGCAAACCTTCTCATTCAGGTAGGTTTTTCTCGGCTCAGCTTTCGGACCAAGTGATTGCTGAACAACGCGCCAGCAGAAAATATGATAATCTTGAAGTGCTCAACTCCTATTGGGTTGGCGATGATGGCATTTGCAAATATTTTGAGGTAATTCTCATAGACCCTATTCGCAAAGAGGTTGAGGTTGATGCGAAAAACAGGAAAGGCAGGGCATACAGGGGCTTAACCAGCGCAGGAAGAAAATGCAGGGGATTGAGATTTAAGGGCAGGAGAAGACCTAAACAGTGAGCTTATGCCTTTTTACGATCTTCATATCAACTTTGATTGGGATGGGTTTTGCGAGGAAGGGTATTCGGCTGCATACATCCCAAATCTTCTTTTAAACAGCGCGAAGTATGACAGCTCTAAAGTGAACATAGCGTTTGTTGGCGCGGGCAACAATCTTTCAGGCAGATATGATTTGGTCAATTTTATTGATTTTAGGGTTGATGTTCCTTTGCTGTCAAAAATTCGCGATAAGCGCGGATATGTTGAAATGTGCTTTTCGGACATCCGGCAGCATATTTTGGATGGAAAGTTAGAGAAGGTGCAATTTTTCAGTAGTGTGCTTAAGGCATATAAAATTCCGTACATTTTCACTTCAGGAGCATCCGATATATATTCGATAAAATCTCCAAAAGAGCTTGCGTTTGTTGGCGAATTGCTTGGATTTAACCAAAAAGATGTTTTGAGGTCTATGAGTGAATTTGCTGGAGTTATTGCCAGCAGGCTGGAAAAAAGCAGGTGAATGCATGGTAATCAAAAAGAGCGTGCGCATTAAGAAGAGATATGTGAAGTTTAGGTGCATTTCTGAGGAACCATTGCAACAGCGTGTTATCGAGGCAAATATGAGGAATTTCATCCTTAGATGTATGGGGTTTCTGCACAATCCATATGTAAAATTTGTCAGATATGATGCAGAAAATGGCGAAGGTGTGCTTAAATGTTCTGCAAGGCATTTTAAATCAGTTCTTCAATCTCTTGTTTTGTTCAAGGAAGGCAAATGCAGAGTAAAATTATTAAGCTCATCTGGCACGCTCAAAAAGTTGTAGAAATGTTTTTATAATATGGTTGCTCGAACTCACTCATGGCATGGTTCTCATGGTTTAAAAAACAAGGTTCTAATCGCAAAGGTTCTACGCATAAAATTCAAATTGATGATAAGAAGAGCGGAAGCTTTGAACCAATTGCAACTGCAAATAAGCCGAAACCTGAAACCATCGCGAAGGTTAATAAAAAACCGCTTGTGAACTCTTTTTGTGTTGAAAGCTCATTCATAAAAACATTGTTCGGTCCTGCCAATATATACTTTTCAAGTGATGGCGCGACAGTTCAGTATGTGGTTTTGAGAAGGGATTTGCCAGAAGGGATTGATTTGATACCTCTTGTTGACAGTTATAGCACGGTTTATTCATGTTATGTGGTTGGGCCTCCTAAGGAGATGCCAAACTTCTCAAAAAAACGTCGCGTGTATCCTTACATAAAAACTGTTAACATGTCCGATATTGATCTTGATATATATAATCGCATACTTGAGGTTGCAAAAATTATGAACGTTGATGTGAAAATGCCTGTTCATAGCAGCAAGGAAAAATTATTCAGGGTTGCTCTTGAGAACGCAAAAATGGCTTCGCCCCATAATGGCAAGACATTGCGTGATGTTATTGGTGAGCTAAATGAAGTTAGCAGATATGTGAAATCTTCGAAGTTGCTCATGGTGAAAACAAACATGGGGAAGTACCTAATTTCTTTTGAAATCATCTCATCCATAATGGATAAGGAGGTCTCTACGCTTAACCTTGAGATTAACCCTAACACGCAGATGCTTGCAAAAATTAAAACTAAAAATAAGGAGAGGGAAATTTGGATTTATCGCATGTATTGATTTATTGCATCCAATAATGCTCCTGCTATTTCTTTGCTGTCCTTGCCTTTAAGCACAGCTTCTTGAACTCCTATTCTTATTCCGCTCGGCTTGACCACGCTCTTATCCCACGGGAGGGAGTTTTTATTCACGATTATTCCTTTGCTTTCTAAGTAATCAGCAATTTTAGCTCCGCCTCCCATTTTAGATACATCTATCACAATTTGGTGTGTATGTGTATACTCTTTTCCATCGTACCCGCACACCTCGAGATTGTTCTCTGCGAGCATTTTCGCGGTTTGTTGTGCAGTTTGCACGACGCGCTTAGCATAATTTTCGTGGAACTCATCATATGCGATTGCAGTTGCGAGCAACGCAGGAATTCTGTGCAAATGATGATTGCTTAGTATGCCTGGAAACATCGCAGAATCAACATCTTTTTCAAAGAACATATGCTTTTTCATTAATATAATCCCTCCTTGCGGTCCGGGAAATGTTTTGTGCGTTGATGCTGTGATTATATCTGCCCCTTCAGTAAATGGGTCCTGGAACTCGTTTTGATATATCAATCCAAACACATGCGCAGCATCATATACTATATTAATTTCAGGAAATTCGCTGCGGATTTCTTTTATTGGTTCTGGATGCAAGAACATGCTTTTTCCGAATACAATAAAATCTGGATTAACCCTCTTTATGATTCTTACAGCGCCATCAACATCTGTTTTGAATGGATTTTTCTCGGCAGTTGGGAAATTATACACCTTCCTTTTTGCAATCTTATTGATGGTTCCCATGCTATTGTGCGTGATGTGCCCTCCCGATGGAAGTGAATTTGTAACAACATTTCCTGATTTATGCGGGAGAGAAGCGAAAACTGCAAGGTTCGCTACAGCTCCGCTGATAGGCCTAACATCCGCATACGCACACTCAAATTTATCGCAAAAATACTTAACGCACTCTAACTCGAGTTCATCTATGTATTTTGTTCCGTTGTAGTATCTCTTATATGGCTTTCCTTCTGCATACCTGTGCATGAAATCATTAGCGTACATCTTTATGCTAACTTCTGGAAACATAATATTTTCGGAAGCTATCAGATTGAGCGTTCTGCCCCTCCATTCATCGTTTTTATCCACAATCTCTTTAATATATTCTAAATTTATCCTCTTCTCCATATGGCATCACCCGCAATATCCTCAACAATAATGCCTGCATCTTCAAGCTGTTTGCGTATTAAATCTGCCTCCTCATATTTTTTATCTTTTCTTAGTTTTTCCCTTATGCCAAGCAATGAATCAACAATCGCATACAGATTTTCAGAAGAACCTATTTTGTGCTTTTCGCACATTTCTTCAAGATTATTGAGATATTCCTCATCACTCTTAAAAGGAATCTGGATGCCAAGCACTCCCAGCATTTCGGTTAGAGTTTCTAACGCGCGCCTTACGCTCTCGCTGGAAGCGCCGATGCGTTTAATCTCCCTGTTGAGCACATGCACAATCTCATTAATCTTCCCTAGCGCTGATGGGGTATCAAAATCATTTTGCATGCTGATGTGAAAATCGGCCTTAATCGAACTAATTTCCTCATCAATATTTTTTCCACTATACCCTCTTTCGATGAACACGCGCGAGAATTCTATTGTTTGAGAAATTCTTTCAATATGCGTTTTAACCTCATCGAAGTATAAGTATTCAAAATCAATCGGGCTCCTGTAATGCCGCGTTAGCAGATACCATCTTATTACATTTGCATCATATTTTTTGAGTAGTTCGCCAGCAGTTATGAAATTCCCTAAGCTTTTACTCATTTTTTCTCCTTTGATTGTGAGAAATCCTGTATGCATCCAGTAGTTGACGAATCTTTGCCCGTATGCGCTTTCGCTTTGAGCGATCTCGTTTTCGTGATGCGGAAATATCAAATCCCTTCCTCCTCCATGTATGTCTATTGTCTTTCCCAAATACTTTGTAGATATTGCAGAGCATTCAATATGCCAACCAGGCCTCCCGTCTCCCCACGGCGACTCATATTCAAGCTCATTTTTCTTGCTTTTTTTCCACAGCGCAAAATCCAATGGAGATTTCTTATTTTTATTAACCTCAACCCTTGTGCCGCTCATTAATTGGTCTATTTTTTGCTTTGACAGCCTGCCATAATTTCTGAACTTCGCTACTGAGAAGTAAACTTCCCCATTAGATGCATAAGCATACCCATTTTCCATAATTTTTTTGATGATGTTTATTATTGCTGTGATATTTTCAGACACTTTCTCCAATAGGGTTGGTCTTTTTATATTCGCCGCATCCATTTCTTTGAGCGCTTTGCTCATGTTTTTTTCAGCCAGTTTAAGAGGAGGAATTCCCAATTCATTTGCTCTGTTAAACAGCTTATCTTCAACATCGGTTATGTTTTGAACATATATCACTTCATATCCTATATGTTCCAAATACCTCCTAACAACATCAAAAAACACGCTTGTCCTAAGATGCCCTACGTGCATATCATCATATGGAGTCAGACCGCATACATACATCCTTACTTTTCCTTTTTCAACAGGTACAAACTCCTTTATCTTCCCGTCATATGTATCATAAATCTTCATTATCTCCTTCCTCATTGCTTGCACTCACCCTAGTTTGGGAAGGATTCTTTATAACTATATTCAACAAAGAGCTTATGCTTGCGAGGGAATATCCTAATGACACAAATATTGCTATTATTGCAGAAATAAGCGCATAAACCTTTCCCCCGTATTTCTTTGCAATTTTCTTAAGTTTTCTTAGTATGGATTTCTTGTCAGGTGAATACCCATCTCTCAAATTCATCACTTCTTCAACGCTGAGATTTTCACCCAAGTCATTAAGCGCTTCAATGACCGAATACAAAACTCCGAGATCTTTTTCCTCAAGCAGCATCGCTTTGAGCTTGCTCCTGCCTTTCTCAAATCTCCTTTTTCCGATAATTCTTGCAATCCTTGATCTCACTGAAGGATCTTTGCTGTTCAGCATCTTTATAATCATGCTTTCATGCTTTGAAGAACAGTTTGATAGAGCATTGAGAGCGAGCAGCCGTTTCTCGGTTGTGATTTTTTTATCATCGACAGCTTGCACAAGCTCCGAGACAACACAGTCTTTCTTAAGAAACGCGAATATTCCCACGAGTTGCGATCTAGTCCATGAATCGCATTTTGGAAAGGCCTCTTTCATTATCTTTATCCCATCATCTCCCATAAGCTGCATTGCGAGCAGCGCCTCCATCTTAAGCGATTGATTGCTTCTGGAGATTAGGAGAGTTTTAAACACATCCTTTCCGTATTCATGATGGATAAGCTTGAGCCACATATCTCCACGTTTGTCATTGCTTGCGCATTTTAAGTTATTTATCGCCTCGCGTACGTCCGCCTTGCTAGAGATAGAATTTAAGCTAAACCCTCCTTTGTGCTTCTGCCTCGCAAACTCTCCCCTAGCGCTGATCCTTTACATAAGCTCCAACTCCTTGTGACCAAAATTGAGATAATACCTATTTTTGAATAAATTTTAAAAACCTTTAATGTTCACTTCTACTATTCCTACTGGAAATTCGAGACCATGATTTTTTAGCACCTGCGGATGCACTTCTCCAATAACCGCATGAATCCCATTCTTCATCTCAACTTTTGCGCATCTGCCAGGAATCATGTATGGAAGGGCATGCTCGCTCGCTGAATATTCAATGCTAAATTTTGAGATGAGCGCATTAAATACTCCGCTAATGTGCTGCATACCGCACAATTCATCGTAAATCGCCGCGCACAATACCCAATTAGTCCCGCCATTTTCATCTACGACCTCTCCAATCTCAAACAATTTCACTGGAAGCTTATGTTTCTTATTTGTTGCTATTGTTCTTAGCATTGATGGGATAATAGATTTCCTAATTATTGTGTGTTCAACAGTTAATGGATTTGCAATCTTAACGCATTTCTCCTTTGAGCTATCAATTCCCAACATCTTAAACTCATTATCTTCATTTGTCAGCACAAATGTGCATATCTCTTTGAATCCCATTCCAATCATAAGTTCCTGGATTAATGCGCGTTTTTTGTTAAGTTCTCTGCCAATCGTAAACATTTCAGGCTTTGCAGGTGCAAATTCATTATAACCGTGCGCAATTGCGATTTCCTCTGCAATATCGCTGTCATCGTACACATCTACTCTCCAAGCAGGATATGCTGCGGTGATCTTATTTCCTTCTTTTTTAATTGCTTGCATTCCGGTTTTTAACAAAAGATCCGCAACATCACTGCATGTGAACTTGCTCCCCAACAATTTATTAACTGAATTGAGATTGAATTGGATAAGTTTATCATTTAAGTTTGGAGTTGTTACATGGTCTCCGGACTGTTTGTATGTAATATCTACGCTTTCTATTTCACCACCCCTCATTGCAAGCGCAAGCGCAACTATTGCAGCGGCATTTTCAACGCTGTTTCTATTAATCCCAGTAATATCAACAAAGATATTGGATGTATGCTCATCAATCTTCGTTCTTTCAGAGTTTAGTATGGGTGGCGCGGCAATGATACCTGATGAATCAGAAACGATCGGGAACCTATCTTCTATCAAGCTAGCGTAATCCCTTCCTTTCTCGGTCTTGCTTAACATCTCTCTCAAACTCATCTCTTTAGTTTCGAATAATGGGATAAACTTTTCATCTCCATTTCCATCATAGTATTTAATCTCCTTCCCAGAGATCGAATCCAGATTATGCATTCCTATGGCAATCTTTCTCCTTTTTCTGCCAAATGTTTCATGCATCTTTTCTTGCAATTGCATCAAGCTTTCAACTGCATCTAAATTAAGTTTCACATTTCTTGCAACAAGCGAAGCGATATACGGCCTACAAATTGCATTATCAACATCAATCGAATAACTTGATTTTTTAATGTTCTTGTTAATCTCCTGATGAATTCCAGCATAACTTCTTAATGAATACGCAATTCCCTCAACAGCCAGATAATCGGGCCTGTCAGGAGTCACCTCTATATATAATGTATCTCCTTCCCTTTCATCAAGCGGCGCACCGACCTTATCGAGCAGACCAGCAACATTGCTTTCACTAACTGCGCCGCCGCAAAGCGTTATTAAATCTTCTACGTTTGCCTTTATAACAGCCATTCCAAAGCACCCTCATTGATCTTAGAAAGCATTTTAATATCATTCTTGTAAAATGCCCTTATATCATCGATCCCTAGCATAATCATTAATGGCCTTTCTAAGCTCAAGCCCCATGCAAGGACTGGATAATGATTGAACAAAGGTTTGCAAACCTCCTTTCTAAATATGCCTGCTCCACCTATTTCAACCCATGAATTTTTTTCCTTGAAGTATGCATGCGCCTCCAAGCTAGGTTCAGTATATGGAAAATAACTTGGCTTAAACATTATCTTTTCGAACCCTAATCTCCTGTAAAATTCCTTGAGTATCCACAGTAAGTTCCTGAAGTTTGCTTTATCCCACGCGAGTATTCCTTCAACTTGATGAAATTCTGCAAGATGTTTGTAATCTATTGCTTCATTCCTGAACACTCTCCCTATGGAGAAAAATTTGCCTTGAGGCAGAGTCATCGAATGCAGTTTGCGCGCAGACACTGCTGTAGTATGCGTTCTTAATACTGCTTTTTCTGCTTCCTTAAACGACCATTTGCTGCCCCATCTTTTTTCATGAATTCTTTTTATTCTTCCGGCAAGTTTTCGATCATCAATATTTATTCTTTTGGGATTGCTTAGATAGAATGTGTCTGCGAGTTCTCTTGCAGGGTGATCCTGCGGCTGGAACAGCGCATCGAAGTTCCAGAATGCGCTTTCCACAAGACCGCCTTCCATTTCTTCAAAGCCCATTTCAACAAATATCTCTCTGATTTTTTGCATAAATCGCTTGAGTATGTGTTTGCCTCCTAAAATAGGCGTTTCACCAGGAACTGTTACATTATATTTTTTGAATTCAGCAGCTTTCCAATCTCCGCGTATAATAACCTCTTTTGATAACCTGTCAATCAAGGCCTGTTTGCTGGAAGGCATTTCGCTGAGCATTTTAAGGCCTACTTCAGTAATACTCGCATATTTTCTTTTTACAATCTTTTTCGCAAGCAGGCCTCTTTTGATAAGTTCATCATTTGCATTTCTGCTTTTTAGCAGGTCTTTTAATTCATACCCCTCTTTCAATATTTTTATTCCATCATTAGTTATTTGCAACCTACCATTCTTTATGCTTATCCACCCTTTCTTTATAGCCATTCCAACGCCGACGCTTCTTTCAGCACCTTCGAGCTGATTGATTAAGGCATTTTCTGATGCTTTCTTAAGAACAATTTCTTCAGGGAATCCGTTTTCAATGCATTCGCGCCCTTTCTCAGTTATTTCATATGAAACCTCTTCATCAATGCGCATTTTTACAGCATTCTTATCAGCAAGCAGCTCAAGCGTGCTGTATACCCCATTAAGCTTCAACCCGCTTTGCTCAGCAATCTGTTCGGCGCTCTTCTCTCTATTTTTTATGCATTTAAGTATCTTTTGCTCATACTCATTCATTGTTCTTCACCTTGCTTTTTAAGAGCATATATGTCGCTATGATTAAAACGATCATAATGCCTAAATAAGTTCCCTCTTTTGAGAATATGAACGCATTAAACTGATCCCTTATGAATATGAAATATTGCTCAACCTCATCGCTGAGCGAGATTTTATGCAAGTATATAAACCTGAAATCTTCAAGCGTCGTCTTTCCTTTCCAAAAGAATTCCTTTTCGTTTTTATCCAACACATCAATATTTTGGGATAAAGGGTCCACCGAAACAATCTCTGACTCATCGGGAATAATTATGTATAAATAATCATTCTCATTTAACACTATATCTCCTTTGTTGTTTGTGGTGAAAGATAGCGCATCTTTTTCAATTGTGTAATGATATGTCCTTGCTTTAACTAGGGTTTTGTTGAACAGCCCTGAAACATCATATTCAATCTGCAGGATGCCGGTATATGCAGGGTTTATTATGCTAAGCCTTTTCTTTGGCAGGGGTATGATTCTTAAGTTTGAGATGGGAGCGATATTCGCGTTTATGTGGTATCTTATTTCATCTATGCCCGTGCGCGATTTCCAGCTGGTGATATCATTTGTAATCGCAATATTGTTATCATACGCGTTTATTGAATCCTCACCTTCAATCTTAATCTCAATCTTTTCGACTATGTGCGCATTCCCTTCCAGGTCAGGATATATTTTAACAGTAGTTTTTTCGTAGGAGAATGTCGCAGCGATCGTCCCTAAGCCAATTGCCCATAAGCATAGTAATAAAAACAATCTACGCATAATAATAATTAATGGAATAATGTTTAAAAGTGTGGTAACATGGAGTTATTCTACCTTGGCGAGGCAGGTGTTTTGATTTCTTTCAGAGGTGGCAAAGTTGCTGTTGATCCAGTATCATACCATGTTAATAAAAGCCGCATCATTGAAGAGTGCGATGATCTAAAGCTCATTCTCATAACTCACGAGCACAAAGAACACTTTGACAGGGATTTGGTTGAGCAGTTATTCTCTAAATACAGACCGTATGTGATTGCTCCAAGGCAGGTACTAGCAATGCTCAGCGTAGATTCAACATACAAGAGCGATATTGTGGTTGGCGATGTGTTTGAGCTTAGCGGATTTGAAGTTCATGTTCTTCCTGCGTTCCATCCCCAATCTAAATATGCAGTATCTTATCTAATTAAGAACGGCAAGAGCTCAGTGTATCACGCAGGCGATACATATGAGATGGATGAGTTGTACAAAATAGATGGTAATGTCGCAATACTGCCTATTCGTGGCATGGAAACGATGGGTGCAACGCAGGTTGGAAGGATGTGCCATAAGATGAAGTTTGATCATGTAGTTCCTGTGTATTGGGGAGACCGCAAAGATTTGGTTGAGTTTATGCTTGTTGCAAAGGAGAAGGGAATTAAACCTAAGCTTGGTGAATGGGTGAGGATATGAATTACCGCGCGATATTGGTCAGCATATTGTTTTTAAGTTGGATAGCGATAGGGCATGCAAGTTCATCAGTTTCGGTTGCATTATACCCTAATTCGCATGCTTATGTGATTAGGACATACAATTTAGATGCAAAAGGCGCATTTTCAATAAGCATTGATGACATATCTAACCCAAACCCTTCTTCAATATCTCTGTTCAGCAATGGAGCGGATGTATATACTCTCTCTTATTTGGAAACAAAAAAAACGCGGCAGGTTATGAAATCATTTGATGACCTTCTTAATGAGAGCATAGGAAAGCGCATAAAAGTTTGGACTTCTGATGATATGGTTGCAGAAGGCGAACTGATATGGTATGATGGCATGCATTTAGGTATAGGCAGCAATTCGAGCATGGGCATTGTATTTAAGTCAGGGATAATTCGCATGTCGCTTCCTGAATCGAGCGCATATAAGGATGAGGATTACTTTGAAAGGACATTGTCTTTGTTCGGCATGGCGAAATATGGTGGCGCAAAGGTTTCCTTAGGATATCCCAAAGATGATCTTGCTTGGACAATAACATATGATTTGATTCCGAACGATGATGGCTCTTCAGCCAAGTTTGTGCAATACGCAACAATATCTAATAATGGCGATGAATCATATGATAATGCAGATATTATGTTAACGCTGATAAACCCAAATTTTGCCGATGCATACTATCCAATAAGGTCGTTTGCTTATGACTATAAATATGGGGTATCAAATGCTGCGTTGGAGTCAGGCCCAATAACATTCCAGCCAGAACTGGTTGGTGGCATATGGAGTTATGAGCCAGATTCAAAGATGGACATCCCTGCTGGCGGGTCAAAACTTCTCATGCTCTTTTCTGATGATGTTCCGCTTTTTAAGAAGTTTGTGTGGGACACTTACATAGGCGAGAACGTGCATACGACTTACAACTTAACTAATGTTCGCAGCGAAATTCTTCCATCAGGCGCGGTAAGGGTGATAAGCAATGGCAGGTTCATAGGGCAAGATACCATAAGCATGCTGCCGAGCGGAGACAGCGTTGAGCTGTTTGTTTCGGACGCACCCCAGTTTAAGGTAAGCAAACAGGTGCTTTCAGATGAAACAGGAGGCATATTCAACGATAGGACGCAGCACACAGTTACAGTCAGGCTTTCTATTAGCAACTTTGATTCAGAATCTCAGGTTGTTGAGGTAAGAGATTACATCCCTCAATACGCAGATTTCAAACTTGAGTCAGCATCGATTAATCCTAAGCAGATTGACGGCAATAAAATAGTATGGGAAGTTAGCGTGGATGGTGATGGCGGAGTTGCATACATAGATTATGTGTACTCTTATTCAAGCAGGTATTAATGAAAAGAGGTGTTCCATATGGAAGAAGGAGAATCTGTATATATGAAGAAAAAAATTGTTTGCCCAAAGTGCGGTTATGCGCATGTGATATCCATAAAAACTGATTTATCTATGAACAGTTTTTATGTGAATGCGAATTGCGTTTCTTGCGGTGCGCCATTGGCAGTCGACCAAAATTCAATATTCAGGAATACTCGCATTTCTGAAACTCCATCTTCAACAAATTCCGACAACAGTTCTAGCTCTTCTTCATATGGTTTAGAATCGCTCGATGATGATTCAAGTTCCGCATCCAGTGAGCAAAGCTCTCACAACCCCGATATTTCCGCATTTTTTGAGGATGAAAGCACGAGCTCGAAGGCAATAAATGATTTGTTTGGTTAATTTTATTTTTTTATCCAAACATTATAATTGGAATTACATAAATTGCCGCTGCTGTGCCTGCGATAGCCAGCCATGCAATCCAATTCCATCTTAGTATTTTGCTTCCATCAAGCGGAAATATAGGGATTAAATTGAACAATGCAAGTATTCCATTCACGCTGTATCCTATGAGAGCTATCTCGCTTATGATTGATTTTGGGCCGAAATTTATTACTGCAAACGGAAGAAACATTAGGAATATGATCGCAAGAATCATGTTTGTTACAGGTCCTGCAGCGGATATGATGCCATTCTCTTTCCTGCTAATTTGCGTTGCATATATGTATACTGCTCCTGGCGCGGCAAACACAAACCCAAACACGAGCGCGAATAAAAACATCATAGCTAGGCCTTGCGGCCACATCCTGAACTCAGCTTTTGCCCCGTACATTTGCGCAACGAATTTATGCGCGAGCTCATGAAGAATGAACCCTGCGCCAACAGTAATTATGAGCACGCCAAGTTGTTTAACTGTCTCAACAAAAGGCACTTCAACTAACAACCCTCGCAAACCAATATCTGCGATAAGCAAAGCTATCGATATGGATATCATTGAAATTCCAATCTCTTCAAATTCTCTTGCACCTATGCCGAACATGCACGCTTCACCTACCTCACTTCAACAACTTGCGCATCATCCTTCACCATCACCTTTGCTTTTGAGAATGTGGTTGCGTATGAAATTATTTTGCATTTCACTTCATGCCCATCTTCGCTGATAACTGTGATTATGGAACCTTTCCTGCCATCCTCTTGTGCTATTCCATACCTTCCCTTGATTTTAATGAAAGGCGAAGGGTTAGCGATAAACACTTTATCGCCTGCTTTAATACCGCGCAAATGAGGATACCATAATGGAGAGAGCAATGTTACTCCCAGCGCCAATGCAACAAGTTTAACCAATAAAATTAGATCATTAGTGGGCGTAACCGCAAAAACGATGAATGCAAGCGCCATTGAAACAAGGAAAGTTGACCCAAACACTTTAAAGTTAAGCTCTATTCAAACCACCTATCTGTACATTATGTTCTCCATTTCCTTGAATTTCTCTATCCTGCCTATATCTCCCTTAGATGCAGATGGCTTGATATTTTGCATCGCCTTCATGAAATCCTCCAATTGCACTTTATCATTAACTCGGTTTTCTCTTATCAGTATCATACCTGCTTCCCTGCATATTCCCTCAATATCTGCACCGGTATATCCTTCAGTCATCTGCGCAAGCTTCTTGAAATCAACTTCCTTTGCAACTGGCATCCTTTTTGAATGGATTTTGAATATTTCTTCGCGGGTCTCAACATCAGGCATGCCCACATCGACTATGTGATCAAATCTTCCAGGCCTCAGCAGCCCAGGGTCGATTATGTCCGGTCTGTTCGTAGCGGCAATAACAACAACTTTCTTTGTGTTCACCATACCGTCCATCTCAGTTAACAAGGTATTCACAATTCTCTCTGTTACTTTCGACCCTTCATCATATCCTCTGATTGGAGCGATTGCATCAATCTCATCTATGAATATGATGCACGGTGCTGCTTGCCGCGCTTTCCTAAATATCTCCCTTATTATTTTTTCACTTTCACCAACCCATTTGCTTAGCACCTCAGGCCCTTTAATAGATATGAAATTTGCTTCGCTCTCGGTTGCGACTGCTTTCGCAAGCAGCGTCTTGCCTGTGCCGGGAGGCCCAACCAGCAGTATTCCTCTTGTAGACCTTATTCCAAGCTTATCAAAGTAATCTGGGTGCTTAAGCGGCAGTTCAACTGCTTCTCTGAGCATCTGCTTTGCCTTGCTTAATCCTCCAATATCCTCCCATTTTACATTCGGTATTTCAGTGAATACCTCCCTTAATGCAGATGGCAATATCTCTTTCATAGCTTCCATGAAATCTGCATGAGTTACTTCAATCTTATCGAGCATCTCCTGAGGAATCGGACCTTCCAAATCCAACTCAGGCAGTATTCTTCTGAGCGCACGCATAGCAGCTTCTTTGCACAGCGATGAGATATCCGCTCCGGTATATCCGTATGTGATTTCAGCAAGCTTCTTCAGGTCAACATTTTTGCTCAAAGGCATATGCCTTGTGTGAATCTCAAGTATCTCAAACCTCGCTCTTCTATCAGGAACTCCTATCTCAATCTCCCTATCGAACCTGCCCGGCCTTCTCAACGCTTGATCGATAGCGTTCTGCCTGTTTGTTGCGCCGATCACAATCACTTGACCTCTGCTTGCAAGCCCATCCATTAAAGTAAGCAGTTGGCTGACTACTCTGCGCTCAACCTCTCCGGTAGCCTCCTCTCTCTTAGGCGCAATCGCATCCAATTCATCCATGAATATAATGCTTGGCGCGTTTTCCTCAGCGTCTTTAAACAATTTTCTTAGCCGCTCTTCGCTTTCACCTACATATTTGCTCACTAGTTCAGGTCCGCCTATATAGTAGAAATTTGCCTCGCTCTCGCTCGCAACCGCTTTAGCAAGCAGCGTCTTGCCCGTTCCGGGAGGCCCGTACAGCAAAACTCCCTTAGGCGGGTCAATCCCCAACCTCTGGAACAGCTCAGGGTGCCTGAGCGGAAGCTCAACCATCTCCCTGATTTTTTGTATTTCTTCTTTTAGTCCGCCGATATCCTCGTAAGATATCGATGGCACGCCCGCTAACTCTTTTGCAGGCTCATTTTTAAGCGCAAGTTCAGTTTCATTGCCTATCAGCACGACGCCAGTGGGGAATGTTTGCGTAACAACTAATGGAAAAGGTGTGCCGAAAATAGCCACATATATGACATCTCCTCGCGTGAGCGCTCTTCCAACAAGCCTTCTTTTTAGAATTCGATCAAACCCCGGCGAGAATTGCATGGCTTGCTTTGGCGCCAGAGTGATTTTTTTTGCTTCCTTTACATCTGCCTTCTTTATCGCAATCTTATCGCCGATTGCCACTCCTGCATTTTGCCTTAAATATCCATCCATCCGTATTATGCCATAACTCTCATCTCTTGGGTGGGCTTGCCAGACAATTGCTGCAGTTGTTTTCTTACCTTTTAATTCGACAACATCTCCAGTAGTCACATCAAGCTCTTTCCTTGCATTGCTGTCTATTCTGACGATGCCTCTGCCAACATCATGCTGCAACGCTTCTGCAACTTTCAGTTCAATTTCTTTGCGTTCCATACTATCACCAATTCATTCACCCTGCGTGTGATCTTCTAGACAACTTTAAGAACATATCAACGCGCATGGAACTGCCCGCATAGGATTAAGTTAGTAAATTTAAAATGCTTTCATAATCTCATTTCTCTTATATATACTTTATTGAATCCTTAGAACATTTTTATTGGTTTGATAAATGAATATGCGAAAGGGGTAATAATATGGCAAAGGGCAAGTGCGAAGATGTTGTTGTTTATGAGGAGTTGAAGGAGGAATTCGGCGCGAGCGCGCAGTTGATGTATGATGTTATATCTTTAGGCGTATTCACTGAGGCGTATAGGGCGCTTAGGAAAGCAATGCATGAAGAAAGCAAGAATTTATCATCGATCGATGTTGAGGAATTCGCTGAAAAAGCGATTGAAGCCAACAATGTCCTGAGAGATTATGAGAGCGTGATGTTCAGTATAGCGAACTCTATACAAAAAAATATCGAATCGAGCATCAGCCTTGAAAATGGAGATGTGCTCGATAATGCGTTTTACAACTTTCTTAAGTTGAATCCAGTATTCACTTTGAGAGAGTTGATGAAATATTTTGAGGAAAGATATTCTGAGAAGCGGTTGATAAAATATGTAGGCAATATTCCGTTGTACAAGACAACTTTGATATTCGATAAAAACGAAATCGAATCGCGGTTGATGGATTTAGTCCATGAAGGCGTTGTCATGTCCTGCTCAAATAAAGCAAGTTCAAAAGGAAAGAAAAAGGAATACTCTGCAAAGCTTGATAGAGACACTTTCATTTCAATGCCTGTTTTGTATGCATTATTCTCTGGATCTTGGAATCCGCTTGCGATCTATCCTGAGATCGAGCAGGTGAGAGAAGAGTCGTGCAAAGTGCTTAGGGAATTGATGGATGGAGAGTTCGAGCCGAACCAGGCCAACAGGATACTCAAACTGATGTTCAAGGATGCAAAACCCGAATCTGTTCTCGGAAATTTTGCAGGGATACTCTCGATGTATTATGAGCAGATGAACGAGCCAAGGCCAGATTATATTGTAGAAACTGAACACGGGCCGATGATCAACATCGAGAGCATCGACAGCGAGATGTATGAAACGGTCAAGGTTTGATTTTTCAAAATATATTTAAACACTTATAATCTATTTTTTATGATGAGTACGAAAATAACTCAACCAGTGATAAAGGCCAATGTCAAGCCAAAGAGGTTTGTTTCATATAGGTTGCATGCTATGATTGTGCCTTCTGAAAGCGTACGGTTGCTAGTTAATGAGAGTGATCTGGCGGATGCAGACCTAAAATCTAAGGTGCGGAAGATAAAAGATTTATCTCATACTTTATTATCTGCGCCTGACTACAAAGCAACTGAAATCCTCATGAAGGAAGTTAAGTTCAATTATGTAGAGTTATGCAGCAAAATTCTAAAACTCACGGCTTACAGCAAAGACCGCAATGAACTCATTGAGCTGGTGCTCGAACGATAAACTCAGAGGAGTTTTGCACCGTTGTTTTTTATTATGAACATATTTTCATATCTCATTCCCTTTTTATCATATTGCCCAGGTTCAATAGTTATTACTGCGTTTTTTCTTAACGCATTTTGCGATCTGCTGTTTAGGGATGGATATTCATGAACTTCCAATCCTATTCCATGGCCGATGCTGTGCGGAAAATCATGCAGTGAATTTTTTCTGATGATCTTATTAGCGCATTCGATAAAATCCGCAATCTTCCTGCCGGCGTATGCTTCATCGCTTATCTCCATCACTGAATGTTTTAACAGCTCATACCTCTTTTTGCAGTTTGAATTCATGTTTCCAATGCATCTAGTGATGTCTGAATTATACATTTTATGCTTAACCCCGGCATCTATAAGCACATAATCTCTTATTGTTGAATTCCCACCAGAATAATGCGGAAATCTTGCATTTGAACTGTTTGCAACTATTGCGTTGAATGCCTCTCTTACCCCGTTTTCTGCAATTTTCACGAGCAATGTTCTCTTAACTTGTCTTTCAGTCATGCCGCGCACATTCTCCAATCCAAACACGATTGATTCGATGATGCGCTTCGCTTTGCGAATGCGTTTTATTTCTTGCGCATCTTTAACTTCTCTCATAGTTCTTATCTCATTTGTGATTAATTGCATATTCTTGCTCTTCAATCTCTTGCATACTGCATATGGAATATAATCAGCATCAATTTTGCATCTGCCTTGCAAAGCGTTCCTTATCTCGCTTAGCTTGGTTATTACATGCACTCTGTCTTCTCCGAACATTTTTTTGCAGATTGCCTCATTAAGTTTTGTAGTGTATATCTCAAAATCCCCATCTTTAATGTATGCAACTGCGTGGTCAATATCGCGCCCGATCAAATAAAAAAAATTTGGATTGAATGCATCCCATCTTGGTATTACAGCATCAAATTCCAGCTGTTTAATTCTCATCTACTTACCCTTAATTTCGCTCACCATGGGTTTGTTCAGCGCCAAACTAACCACTTTAGACCCTGCCCCAGCCTTGCTAACTCCTATTACGGCTTCAGCGGAGGATATTGTTGTGTCATTATGCGACACAACGATAAACTGCGTTCTGCTCGCAAGCTTGTTCAACAATTCAGCGAACAATCTGCTCCTAACTTTGTCAAGCGCAGATTCAACCTCATCGAGTATGTAAAACGCTGACGGTCTGTACATATGAATTGCAAAAACGAGCAGAATGGCAATAATAGATCTCTCTCCTCCAGACAGGCTTTCAATTCTCTCTTCCTTAGAGTTTCTTCTGATTATTTTCACTTCTACGCCCCCATCGAACGGGCTTTGCTCGTTCTGCAATCTAAGATAGCCTTTTCCATCTCCAAATGTTTGGCTGAACAAATTGCTGAAATTCTCATTAACTTTTCTAAACGCCTCCAAAAACACAGATGTTTTTCGCTTCTCAACTTCTTTAATCATTTCGATGACTGATTCGCGCTCATTCTCAAGTTTTGAGAGTTTTTCGCCAACCTGCTGCGTTTCGGCAAGCTTCTCCTCATACACTTTAGGGGCAAGCAAGTTAACCTCGCCCATGCTTTCAAGCTCGACCTCATTTCTCCTTAGCTCCGCTTTCAAGTGGTTTATATTGCCTTGGATGAGCTCAAACTCCTCATCATTTGATTCAGATTTTAAATCAGTCAACCTTTGTTCAAGCACAGCCTTCCTTGTTTCTATCTTTCCAAACTCTTGCAGTAATTTTTCCTTTTGGCTGATGCGCGCGCCTTTCTGTTCAGAATATGAATCAACGATGCTTTGAATTTCCTCCCTCTTTTTTATCAATGATTTTATCATCTTGCTCTCTTTTTCCATATCGGCCTTTTTCTCGCTCATTGCATTTTCCATCTCCAATATTTTGCTTTCAATATCAGATATCTCCTTTTCAGCATTTGCGATTTGATCCATTAATTTCCTAATTTCCGAATCAGTTTCTCCGATGTTTTTAATCAGCATATCTTTTTCAGCATCCTTCCCTTTCATTTTGCCCTCAATCTCGCTAATCATCTCAACAAGTTCGTTCATCCGATCCTCATCAGCATTGCTCTTTTTGAAAAGCACGCAATCTATATCAGTTTTGCGCTTGCGCATGTTTTCAAGCTTCTCCCTCATTTTTTCTACTGAGCTTTTGACTCTCTCCAACTCATTTGCATGCTTATTCTTTTCTCTGCTAATTTCAGCAATTTCTCTCTTGACTTGCTTAAGCTTCATGTTTAGTTCATCAGCTTCCTTACGCTTTTCCAGCGCAGTATCCAGCTCGATTTGCAACGAACGTATTCTAACTTCAATCTCGCTGCGCTCTCTCCTTATTTTTGCTGAGTTGTCCCTCAATTCGTACAACTCATTAATTAATGCCTCTTTCTCGCGCTGCAGTTTGTTAATCTTTTCCTCTAACTCAGCAGCTTTTTTGCGCTCTTTAAGCTTCATGCTCGAGATGAAATGCCCGCCAGTTATTGCACTGCTCCTCTCAATAACATCGCCCTCAATAGTAACAAGCCGTGCTTTCCCGATCAGCCCCACATCTTTTGCAATCTCTATATTGTTTATGAGAACAGTATCTCCGAATATGTAATACATTGGGCCAGTGTATTTAGGGTCATACTCTATGAAATCAATAAGCCTCCCTAGCACCCCTGGATAGTTAAGTTTCTTATTATCAACATTCACATTCATTTTCAACGGGAGGAAAGTAGCCCTGCCTATTTTCTTGCTCCTTAAATGCCCAATTATTTCCTTGCTTGTTTCAACATCATCAACAATAACAAAATTCAATCTTGCTCCAACCGCAGATTCAATGGCTGTTGCGTACTTTGAATCGAAATTGCATAGCTCGTGAACCGCTCCATGTATGCCTTTAACAACATTTTTCTCTTTAAGTTCGTGTATGTATTTAATCACATTCTCAAAATGCAACCTGCCGCTAACCGCCCTGTAATTTGAGTATTCGCTCTTCAATTTCAATAACTGCTTGTCAATTTCTGCATTCTGCTCGTTGCATTTTCTTTCGCGCGCAAACAACTTATCCAACTGCTTGCGTTTTTCATCGAGCAGTTTTTCAAGCTCCTTTATCTCTTTCTCAATCTCGCGCGATTTCCCAGAATTCCCTTCATTCAGCATTGCATCGATCTTTTTAAGTTCTTCATTTTTAGCATTGATTAAATACCCTGCCTTGGAAACTTTAAGCGATAACTCATTAAGCAATCTTTCCTTATCATCAATGTCCCTCTCAAGCGCTTCAATATCATTTCCAATTTTGATAGATTCATTCACTAGCGTGGAATTGCGTTTTTTGCTCATATCTAACCTGCGTTTTATCTCCGACAATTCACCGCGCAATTTTCTTAATTCTTTGGAAAACTCATCCGCTTCGCTCCCATAATTAGACAACTGTTCCTCCAACTCAGCCTTCTTTTTTGAAATCTCTTCTATTTTAACTGAAAGCTGTTTTTTCTGGTCTTCAAGCATGCTTTTTTTCTCAGATGCAACTGCAACATTAGTCCTTAATTGCTCATACTCCCTGTATGCAGAATTATCTGCGCTTTTTTTGTTTATCTTTTCAGATAATTCACCGATCTTTTTGCTCTCACTTTCTATTTTTTCATCTATTCTTGCAATATCCTGTTCAATCTCTTTCAATTTAGTTTTCTTCATCGCATACTCTTTTGTAATCTCATCATATTCTTTTTCTGTCCTCTGTATTTCAAGGTATATTACACTATTTCTTAGATTAATCACTTTTGCTTTTATATCAAGGTATTTAAGCGCAGTTTCTCTCTCTTTTTCAAGGTCTTTAAGGTATCCTTCTCTCTCCTTCAGCACGAGTTTTGTATCATTAATCCTCTGCTGAACAGTATCAAGCTCTTTCATTGCCTCATTTTTCTTCGCATCAAACTCCGCCACGCCCGCTATTTCATCGATGATTTTCCGCCTCTCAATTGGGTTCATCTCAACAATCCTCTGAACTTCCCCCTGCCCAATAACATTGTGCGCCCCGTTTTCAATATTGTATTTCCTAAGCACTTCAACGATGGATGTTCTTGAGCATTTTTT
>JAJSAH010000001.1 GCA_024274875.1 archaeon | reverse complement strand
TTCATCGATGATTTTCCGCCTCTCAATTGGGTTCATCTCAACAATCCTCTGAACTTCCCCCTGCCCAATAACATTGTGCGCCCCGTTTTCAATATTGTATTTCCTAAGCACTTCAACGATGGATGTTCTTGAGCATTTTTTACCGTTCATTCTGTAATCGCTCTTTCCAGCGCGGTCAATTCTTCTACTTACATTAATCTCCTCCTCAGGGCAATCGATTGCAACAGATACTTCTGCATAATCCGCATCGTGATTAATCAAATCCTTTATTGTTTTTGCCCTTAAAAGCGACAGGCGCGTTTCACCAAGCACAAATCTTATAGCATCTGTCAGGTTGCTTTTGCCGCTCCCGTTTGGCCCCATGAAAGCCTGAAATCCTTTTATTAAGTTCAAGGATACCGATTTAAACGACTTAAAATTCCTGCATCTCAACCTGCTTATGTAAGCCCCACTCATAGCAAAAATTTATGCGAAGAATTATATAAATGTTATACGGATACCGAGGTTATTCGTTTTTTTCCTCAATCTTTATCGCATCTACGGGGCACTGCTCAGCGGCCTGTTTGGTGCATCCAATTTCATCAACTTCAGTTTTCACAGGATCTGGCTTATCCCCATTCATTTTCCAGTTATCCGGACACACAGCAACGCACGCACCGCAGCCGATGCACGCTTCCCTATCGTGTTTTATTAAGTATTTCATACTATCACATTTCTAATACGCAGTTAAGCTTTATATTTATACCTCAAATATATCATCAGGCTCGACTTTAATCCAATTGCCATTAACATTAACATAAAGTGCGTCTGTCGGGGAATCATATACTGCCATATTATTGTCCGCATAATCCAATGGAAGATCTATGGCAATCTTTATTTTTGCCATCATCCATGCAAATCTATTTCGAAATGGATTTAGCTCTATGATCGGCACGCTTTTCATCTCATCTTTCTTTTTTTTGCACCATGCCTTAACCTCATCAATCTCCGTTTTGCTTGGCATGCATATATATGCATGCAAAAAAATTAAAGATGAATCTAGTTAAAACAAGTGCGATTTTAATATGCTGTAAACCATTCTCTGGAATTCCAATGTGCTGTTTATGCCCAATTCATTATGAACCTGCATTAGTATTGGATGAGGAGCGAAGTGCATAACGGTCACAGTATATTCCTCAAACCTTGACAGTATATTTTTGCCTCTCCTTGCAATGCTCTTAGAATATACTGCGCTCGATGCAAGCCTGCTTTTTGGTATGATTGCATTGTCATTATGCTGATGTATGAACTCAAACTTTAAGTGATGGTCCTCGACCTGCCTATTCTTTATGTTTGTTCCGTTGACACTTCCATCAAATGAAATGCGTATTTCATTGTTTTTTTCAGCTATATTCAGCTCGCTTTTATTGAGCGTTGCAAGAAAATAATAATTAAGCTTCTCTGGGCTTCCGATCTGCTTTTTTACGAATTTAGTAAGCAATACAATGTTTTCGCCATCAAACCCTATGCCGCGCATTGATCCTGATGTCCAATTATTGTTGAGCATATTATTATCGATGAATATGGATTGGTAATACCTTGTTGGCTTTGGAACTGCAACGCGCGGTTCGAGATATATGATAGGGTTGGTGTATGGAAAAGCATCCTGCGAAAAGAACAGCCCTTCATCGCTATCTACCATTCTTTGCGCATCTTCAAGCATGTAATTGCTCACTTTTGCAGAATAAGTTGTGTTAACGATTTTTTTGCATACTTCGCACATAGCGGATACATTATGCCAGCAAAAGTTAAAAAATAGAGGGACGCGCCCGTTTTTGTGTGGGGGTGTGAGCGGGCGCGTGTAGCTCCCTATAGTTATGCCATCTGTACCATACGCCACCTACAGAAGCGCTACTTAGCAAAGTAGTATACCTTTCTCCCAACCTGCTTCTTATCCAAGTATCCCATTGAATACAGTTTGTGCAACCTGGAACTTGCAGCATTCCTTCCCTTATATTTAAACTTCTTTTGCACTTCAATTGCGCATACCTTTTTCCGCTTTTTCACATATTTTAACAGATCCGAATCAACTTCTCCCAGCAACTCCTCTTTTACTCCATCTTTCTCCCTCAATTTGTGTTCGAGCGCCTCCACTTTCATCTCAAGAGCTTCAATCTTTCTTATAACCGTTGCTAGCATACTGTTGCTCCTCTCCCTCTCTTCTTTAAGAGAGTACATGAGGTTTGCAATGAATACTGGGTCTTTAACATCTTTTGAGCTAACCATGAGCTCTTCAGCATTCTTAACTTCACATTTATATATTTTCTCTTCCAACTCATGATTAAGCTCTTTCATAATAGCACCTGATATGGTCTTGCATATGTCATGACCATGTCATGACACTATTATTACAGCATCAATGTTTATAAATATATCTTAGGTGTGCGCATGGAACACAATGCGAGCGTCGTTTCCGAACTGCGGCTGCTCTATAAGTATTTTAAGCAGAGGAACATACGCGGAATGAGGGAGATGAGCAATGTTTTCACTAAGGATTTGATGGTATATCAGAACAAAGTGTATTTAGACCTTGCGCTCGTTTCTTTGTTGCTTGCGAAGATGGTTGAGAAGCCCCGCTTTTGGAAGTTTGAAGAGTGGAAGAATAATGTGTTTGCAATAGAAGATATGCTAAAAAGGTGCATAGAGTTATGCAAAGAGAACGATATCAAATCAGTGAGGGCATTGCTTTTGCGCGTGTTTGGCATGCTGCGCAAAGTTAACAGAAGGGACCGCAGGTATGTAAATTCAATGATGACGCACGCGCGGATTAAAGTAGGGGCAACTCTTTACGCGCAGGGAATTTCTTTAGGGAAAGCTTCGCATCTTTCAGGTGCAACCAAAGATGATATACTCAAATATTCAGGAAAAACGCTTATTTCAGATAGATTTGGCAAAACATACTCTGTTTTGGAGAGGATAAAAAATGTCAGAACCATATTCAGAACTTAACAGAAACTCGATCGTCTGCGATGCAAGCTCTTTGATATCTTTGGCTGAGGGCTGCATGCTCGATGTTCTTTCGTTGCTTCACCAATACATGTATGGAGATTTCATATATCCTAGAACTGTTAGGTATGAATCAATAGAGCATCCATTGAATATGAAGGAACATTCTTTGCGCGCGTTGAGATTGATGGACTATGAGCATGGAGGAGTTCTTAAGGTTGTTGATTTAGACGTCACGCGTCAGATGAAAGACATAATGAACATTTCTAACAGCATATTCAAGGTTAAGGGCAAGCCGATAAAACTTGTCGATCCCGGAGAAGCAGCACAGGTTGCTCTTGCGATAGAATTAGGCATAAGCAACATTCTCATAGATGAGCGCACGATGCGAACTTTGATTGAGGCGCCGTTCAAATTGAAAAAACACCTTGAAAGAGAATTTAAGAAGGATATTTATGTTGAGGATAGGTTGTTGGACAGGTTGTTAGATCTATCAGAGAATCTGAAAATAATCAGAAGTTCTGAGCTAGTCATCCTTGCTTATGAGAAGGGGTATTTCGACAGGTATGGGGAGCATAAGCAGGATGCGTTGCAGAGCGCGCTGTATACTCTCAAATTTTCAGGTTGCAGCATAAGCTTTGAAGAGATAGATGAAATTATGCGTGAGGTATATGCAGGAAAACTTTAGCAGATATGCAGATAAAAATTCAAGAATCTTCGTGTATGCTGATTCGCGCGAGGATCCTGCTGTAATGCATTTTATTGAAGAGAACGGTTGCATAGTCAGAAAGAAGGTTTTAGATATTGGCGATTATGTTGTTTCTGACCGCGCGGTCATTGAGCGCAAGACGCGCGTAGATTTTGAAAATTCGCTGATTGATGGGAGGCTTTTTGACCAAGCCGGAAGGTTGCATAGCGCATATGAGAGAGTAATTTACATAATCGAGGGAGCATCGTTCACTGGGCGCATAAACAGGAACGCTCTTATGGCTGCAATCTCATCGCTGATTCTGAATAATGGGATTTCGGTGTTCTTCACGAGAAATCACAAGGCAACTGCAGAATTGATATCTGCTTTAGCCAAGAAGGAGCAAATGCAGTCGAAACGCACAATCCTCATAAAACGCCCTGCAAAAACATCAAATACCAATCTTCAGCTTGTGTATGTTGTTTCCGCGCTTCCAGGCATAGGCGATCTTACTGCTGAGAAGCTTCTGATGCACTTCAAGACGCTTAAAAACTTATTCAACGCTACTGAGCAGGATCTTGCATCCGTTAGCGGGATAGGCAAAAAAAGGGCCCGCGAAATATCAAAATTCCTGCGGACGGAATATATAGAATAATTTCATCAAAAAACTATCCAAGCATGTCAACGTTAAGCACTTCTATATTGCTTACATTTTCTATTTCGCTGAGCTTTTTCTCAAGCCCAGAGCTTCCCTCCTCTTCATTCTCATAGAACAGCGCTTTAACTGCTTTAATGCCGAACGCAAGCTCTTCAGCATCTATCTTTGCAGGCTTGAGCTGCTCTTTAAGTGTATTGATAAGCTCATCAACTTTCTCCGTATCCTTTGGATATATCCTCACCAAAACTGCGACTTCTGCCATATAATAACCTCACCTATGTTTTGTTTGGAAAAACTAATAATAGTATTCCAAATCTGAATGTTGCTTGTTGATAAACCAACCGTACGCAATCCCAAAAATCAGCCCTCCTAAATGCGCTGCGCTGGCAATGCCTGAGTTTGGATTGAATGCGCCTAAGAACTCTAACGCTATCCACAGAATTGCTGCATTTCTTATTCTCATTGGAAAGAACCAGAAATATATCACAAGGTTTGGCGTTATCATGGACAGCGCGCCCAATATTGCGTATATCGCACCGCTTGCTCCCAGCGCAGGTATCGGCGGACTGATGCCAATTATCACAAACAAATAATACAGAACTGATCCGATTATGCCTCCTGCAATGAACAATTGCATAAACTTTGATGCTCCCAGTTTTGTTTCAAGCAAAGGACCGAACATAGCAAGCGCAAACATATTGTAGAACAGGTGCGTGATGCTTCCGTGTAGAAACACGCTCGTAATAAATCTGTACGGCTGCGCAATTGCAACTGCTGGGTCAAAATAAAACAACTCAGTTATGCCTGCAGCAGCTTGCAGGAAAAATACGATTACCATTAATCCAATAAGATAAAATGAAAGCATACATATGCTTTTCACTGAATAATTTAATATTATTAACAGCGCGCTTGTTAGCATGCCCCGCGCGGCATGCTTTTTGATTCAGTGCATACTGCAGTTATTTTGTATGCATCTAGATTTCCATACACTTCCTTAAATATGCGCTCAGTTTTCTCTGCTGCCTCGCTGGGACTGGAGCACACATATTGAATTGAATACATATCGCCATAGCTTACTTTCTGCGCGCCATCTCCTAGCACCTGCATAAGTGCTTGTTCAGATTGTTCATCAAGTTGCGTGGAGGGCACATCCAGCACAATTTTTCCATCGGAATAAATAAATTGCACGAACCTGTCGTATGATTTGAAGACTACATATGCATTGCCTCCTCTCTCCATCATTTCCGAGATTTCAGAATTGAATAGCTGCATCCTTGATTCGTAGGACATTATCACAGGCATCTTTTTTTGGCTTACGCATCCCATCGCAATAAGCGACGCAACAATCAAAATCCCAAACATCAATGCATGTTTCATGCGTAAGAAATGCATACGAATAAATTTAAACTTAAATGTAATAAATGTTTTCAAATTAATTATATGCACTTATGGGCCCGTAGCTCAGTTTGGATAGAGCGGCAGCCTTCTAACAGCCTTTTTAGGATGTTTAAAAGCGCTGGCGAAAAAAAGTTTCTTTTAGGAAAGCTGAGGGTCGTGGGTTCAAACACTGATGGTGCGCTTGAAGTTCCATAAAGTTTGGGAATCCCACCGGGCCCGTTCTCTGCTGTGTGCATTGGCATCAAATATAAAAACTATGCCATGTTTAATAAACGGGGAAGAGTAAGAGGGGTGTGTTTTATGGCATCTGGAAAACGCGGAAAAAAAAATGATGCTGAGCAAAAAATAAATGAAGTTATTGAATTTATGAACTTGCTTGTGGAGGATACAACTATCCCCAAGAATATCAAAAAAGCCATAAACGATGCTAAGGAAAAGCTTTCAGAAACTGGCGATCCTGTACTTCGTGCAAGTTCCGCCATATACATGCTCGAAGGCATAAGCGAAGATATAAATCTCCCGATGCATGCAAGAACGCAGATATGGAATATTGTGAGCTCCCTTGAAATGATCAAAGGGGATTAAATGCTCACCAAATTTGCAGAGAAAGGTTTGCTTGTTGAGTCGGGGGTGGATGTCCTAATCAAAGAAAATTCAATAGATGCGGATGATTTGATTGATTATGCAATAGGCAGGAATGAATTCATCATATCAAAATCTCTGCTTGCTGAGTACATCTCTAAGGAGGCAGGCAAGGATCACGAACAGAGGATTGAACGCGAATCACATGAGAAGGCTGTTGACGATAATCCTGTTAAAGTGAGCATTCAAAAACCTGTTTTTAGAGCATTGGCTTCTGAGGTTGATGCAAACATACAGCCAGTTGCCGATCATGATGTAAGCGGAAAATCCACTTGCAATGGCACAGTTCAGGATTTTGTGTCTTTGTTTAGGAGCAGGTATTCAAAAATAAGCTCAATCCTTCGCATACAGCCGTCTCAGCACCCTACTGTTAATTATAGAGGCTCGAAAAGCGGCGATAAATGCAGATTCATCGGAATGGTTCGTTCTAAGAGCACTACTAAAAATGGCCATGTGATCATTGAAGCTGAGGATGAAGATGGAGTCCTTAAGATATTCATATCCAAGAACAATCTTGAACTTCAGAAGATATGCGCAGACATTGTTTTGGATGAGGTTCTTGCATTTGATGGTTCATACAAAGACCCGTTTTTTTATGTTGATTCCATCTCTTGGCCGGATGTTCCATTGAACAAGGAGAAAAAGTTGATTAAGGAAGACCTGTCGATAGCGTTTCTTTCAGATTTGCATGTTGGAAGCAACCTGTTTTTAGAGAAGCAGTTTGGAGATTTTCTTAGTTGGTTGAAGGGCAATACGCGCACTGAACGGGAGAAAGGCATAGTATCTACGATAAAATATTTGTTAGTGTCAGGTGATATGGTCGATGGCATAGGCATATATCCAAATCAAGAGAAAGAGTTATCTATTTTAGATATATATGAACAATACAACAAATTATTCGAGCTTATGAGTGAAGTTCCTGAGCATATACATATTGTGTTCATACCTGGGAACCATGATGCGGTTCGCAGAGGGGATCCTCAGCCCCATCTCCCAGAACATTTAGTTAAGGATGCGCATTCTAATTTTCACTTTGGATCAAGTCCTTCATGGTACAAAATAGAAGGTTTGAATGTATTAATGTACCATGTAAATTCACTGGATTCGATGATTGCCAGCATATCTGGAATGTCTTATAATTCTCCTGAAAAGGTTATGGAAGAGCTTCTGAAAAGAAGGCATCTAGGTCCGCTGTATGGGTCTCACCACATGATTCCTGAGGATAATGACTACTTAGTGATAGATGATGTTCCTGACATAGTGCATATGGGCCATGTGCATAAGAATGGTTATGCAGAATACAGGAATGTATGCATAGTAAATTCTGGGACTTGGCAGGATATTACCAACTACCAGAAGATGCAGGGTCATGTGCCCTCTCCTGGTTTGCTGCCAGTGTACAATATGAAACGCGGTTCGCTGAGCGTGATTGATTTTAATAACAATAAGGGGGGAGCTATGCAATGAGCAGTCCAAAAGAGCGCATTGACAGATATCTTAATCTTTTGCGCAAGCAATGCAATGCTACATTGGGCGTGGCAAACGAGGCGCGCAAGAAAGGTTATGATTATGCAGGGAGCGTTGAGATTGCGCTTGCGCCGGACGTTGCAGGAAGAGTAGAAGGCATAGTAGGGCCAAAAGGCATAAGCAAAGAGATACGCAAACTTGTATCAGAGAACAAATCGCATGATGAGATTGCGTTTGAGATTGCAAGAATGATTGCGACAGGTGAATTCGATGCGGGTCTTGATTTAGAAAAACGCGTTGAACAGGCGGTTCGTACGGGCGTTGCAGTGCTTACGGAAGGCGTTCTTGTAGCTCCAACAGAAGGCATATCCTCAGTAAAAATAGACAAAAATCCTGACGGCTCAACCTATCTTGCAGTTTATTATTCTGGCCCTATAAGGTCTGCTGGTGGAACTGCTGCTGCATTAAGCGTGCTTTTGGCAGATTATGTGCGCAAGTTTGTAGATATAAATGATTTCATACCTACTGAAACAGAGCTTATGAGGTATGTTGAGGAAATAAACCTGTATGATTCAAGATGCTCGCGATTGCAATACAAACCAAGCGATGATGATATAAAATGGATTTTCAAGAACTGCAAAGTTTGCATAAACGGGGAACCAACAGATGAATATGAGGTTAGTGTTCACAGAAATCTTGAGCGCATGGGCACTAACAGGGTGCGCGGCGGCGTTGCACTGGTAAGTTGTGAAGGGATTGCATTGAAAGCCCGCAAAGTACTGAAATATGCAAAGAAGTACGAGCTTGATTGGGATTGGCTGCAGAGATTGATAAAAGAAAAGAAAGCGAGCGATAGGGTTGAGATCAAGCCGGTTGATTCATTTCTTGATGGTTTGGTTGCAGGAAGACCAATATTTTCCTATCCTTCTGCGAAAGGCGGTTTCAGATTAAGGTATGGAAGAACGCAGTACACTGGCATAGCAGCAAAGGCAATTCATCCAGCAACCATGGTCCTGTTAGATGGATTTCCAGCCCTTGGCACGCAGCTTAAGATAGAACGGCCAGGCAAAGGCACAATTGCAACACCATGCGATTCTATAATGGGGCCAATCGTTTTGCTCAAAAATGGCGATGTTGTCTCAGTGAATAATGTTGAACAGGCAGTCCAGATAAAGAATGAAGTTAGCAAGATTTTATTCTTAGGGGATATGCTCATCACTTACGGAGATTTCGCAAAATCCGGCCATATACTTATGCCGTCTCCATTTGTTGAGGAGATATGGGATTTGATTGCCAATAAGCATGGGATTGAGAAAGAGCCGCAATCAGCCAAGCATGCATTCGAGCTGAGCAGAAAGCATGGCATACCTCTGCATCCCAAGTATTTGTTCTTTTGGAGCGATTTGGATAGGTCCGACTTAAAAGTGATTTTGGATGCGCTGCCGAAGTTCAACATTGAGTTTGAATGGTTTGACATTAAAGGCATTTCAGTTGAGAACGGTCCTGTAAAACAAGTTTTTGAAAAGCTGGGATTGGAGCATAAACTGCGCGATGGCAGGATACGCATTGATGGAGAGAACGCATACGCTCTTATGCATACGCTTGGAGCAATTGATGATAACAACAAGCTTGACTTGTCGAAATTGCCTGCTCTTATGCAGCAGGATGCAGAGTCGAATGTCTGCGAGCTTTTGAGCAAGGCAAGCGGCATAGACATACGCAAAAAATCAACATACTATATAGGAGGACGCATGGGCAGGCCTGAAAAAGCCGCAGAGAGATCCATGGCAGGCTCAGTGAACGGCCTGTTTCCCATAGGAAGCTTGGGAGGAAAATTGCGCAGCGCAATCACTGCGCTAAAAAGCCAATACTCATCATCGTTGAATGTTGATATAATCGAGTTGAAGTGCAATGCTTGCGGCAAGGTTACGCATTCTCCAGTATGCCAATATTGCGGAGCGCACATCCTCTACGATATAAATAATGTTAAGCACAGCATAAGACCCATTAATTTTAAAGAGATTTACGAGAATGCTGTGCAAAAATGCAATTATGCTCCAGACGAGTTAAAATTGATCAGAGGATTGACGAATGATACAAAAATACCTGAACCGTTTGAGAAATGCCTGTTAAGGGCAAAATATGATCTGCATGTATTCAAGGATGGGACATGCAGGTTTGACTCAACAGATTTTCCAGCAACGCATTTCAAACCGAGCGAAATCGGTGTATCAGTAGATAAATTGCGCGAGTTAGGGTATACGCACGATTATAAGAATGAGCCGTTAGAATCAGAGGAGCAGGTTGTTGAATTATATCCGCAAGATATCATACTTTCCGAGAATGCTGCAGATTTGTTTTTGAGAGTTGCGCGGTTCATAGACGACTTGCTTATACATGTTTATGGAATGAAGCCTTTCTATAATGCTAACAAAAAAGAGGATTTGATAGGGCATTTGTTCATAACATTATCACCCCACACATCAGCGGGCGTGTTGGGCAGGCTCATAGGTTTTGTGAAAGGGAGGATAGGCATATCTCATCCATATGTAATATGCGCAAGAAGGAGAAACTGCGATGGCGATGAGGATTCAGCAATGCTGTTGTTGGATGCATTCCTAAATTTCTCAAAATTATATTTGCCAAGCACGCGAGGCGGCACGATGGATGCGAGCATAGTATTAACCACAATCATCGATCCTGCAGAAGTTGATGATGAAGTGCATGTGATGGAGGTTTGCAATTCATACGATCTGGATTTTTATGAAGCCGCCGACAACTACCTTTCGCCTAATAAGGTCAAAGTTGAAACGGTTGCTGATAGGCTTGGCAAGGATAATGAATTCTATGATATACAGTTCACGCACAAAGTTTCAAGCATAATTGGCTCGCCAGTTAAGTCAGAGTATGTTCAGCTAAAAACTATGAAGGAAAAGATTGAAAGGCAGTTTGAATTGTATGAAAAAATCCGCGCGCTTGATATAAAGGATAGCGCGGCAAGGTTGCTTTCATCGCATTTTATTCCAGATATTTACGGGAATTTAAGATCGTTCACAAGGCAGAGGTTTAGGTGCGCGAACTGCAATATGATATACCGCAGGCCTCCATTATCCGGAAAATGCGATAAGTGCGGAGGAAAGTTATTGCTCACGATACATAAAGGCGGCATTGAAAAATACATTAAACTTGCAAAATATCTAATACAAAAATATGAGCTTCCTGACTACAATTTGCAGCGCATAAAATTGGTTGAGGATGAAATTGAATCTATTTTTGAGGACGAAACAAAAAAACAGTCCTCACTTGCGCAATTTATGTAAGATCGATGCGCGCAGTTTTATCATTTTTCCCAAACCTTCTCATGTTCAATAAAATGCATCCTTTATTTAGGTCAAGTTCTGCATTAATATCATCAAATTTAGCATCACTGCCGTCTCTCGCGATATCGCTTTTGTATAAAATCCTGCCAGTTGATTTGTTGTATGCAACAACCATCTCAGTTGAATACTGATAATGTGTCATTCTTGATTTGCTATTCTTTTTCCATAAGTGCACGTTGCACATAAGCAATGCGATCTTGAAATCTCCGAGTTCCAGTTCACTGATTTTACTAACCTCGCTGTGCTTATCTAACTCTCCATATTTTTTAACTGCATATTCATTGCTCTGCATCTCAAAATCTCTTATGCATTCAGAAATCTTATCTTTTTCAAAATCTGTCCTGTAATTTGGGCGAAGCAGTATCTCATTTTTCTCAAATTTTGTTTTGAGTGATTCTGCAACTCTTTGAATATGCCTTCTAAATGCTTGCTTATTTCCATCGCTGAGCAGCTCGGCATACCTCACTACTTTATCCATCGTTTTTCTAACTATTTTATCGCTCATGCAGTATTTTTCATAATCTTTAAATAAAAACTTTTCGAAATTAAAAGCAGTTTCATGCGCGCCCATCCATAGTGCGCACGCATTCATCCTTCATTTTTGAGTATGCAATTTTGATTGCCTCCTCATTCACCCTTTCATAATCCCCTTCATTAAGAACCTGCAACAACTTTGCGCTCAGCAAAAACTCATTATATGCAAGCGTGCTGTGCCTTTCCTTATCAAGGTTTCCGAGGCAGAGTTCATTAATCGCTTGTTCATGAAAAGTGATCTCTGCGGGTTCAACATAACCCTCTAAGCTCACATTGGTTGCGCGCAGGATTTCATCAAATCCCATAACTCTGCCGACATGCACGATTGCGGTATCAGAGTTTTCAAGGTTCAGCAAATAGGTATGCGTAAGATTCCTGAACACCACTACGTCTTCATTAATCAAACGAATTTGTTTTATAAGTTCATAATCCCTCAAAAGATTCGATGCTGCAAAAGCATTGTCTGAATTCATTATCGCATTAACTACTCCATCAACATCATGTTCTCTTGCATAGTTGGCGATGCTCATATACTCGCTCTTGCCGAGAGTATATTCATAGCTTGCATCGATAGGATAAAAATTAAGGTGGTTGATTATTGTTCCGCGCCTTATTTGGTTTATTTTTAGTATAAGTTCAAACTCAGGGCATGTTGAAAAATTGAAATATTCAGTTTCTTCCCCTCTGTTTGCGCTGTTAAACATTCTTTTCATTGCGAGTTTCCATTCCTTATCTGCGCTTTTCCATTTCCTTGCCATAGAGGGAGTGTTGATAAATTCATTAACCTCCCTCAAATCTGCCTTTATTGTATAAATGTAATTATGTATGACATTTAGCTTTCGACCTTCTTTAAGGGCGGTTTCTGCTAGAGGCTCAAGCTTTTCTGCAACAAAACTGCTCGGCTCAACCCTCGCAATATTGTTTCCCGTATGCCTTGCAAATATGATTCTGCATGTTTTCATGTTTCTGTTCACCGCAGGTATTCTTAGAAAGGGTTAAGTTCATAAATGTTGTGATTATTGAGAATAGCCTGTAATTTTCAAACTAATCATTAGTTTACTCAGATCTTACAGAATTAGCTTCATTAGATTATTAATACTACATATATTCAATCGTAAGTAATATCTGCAACCACTGCGAAGAATAGAAAGTTTGCATTATCTATTTATTTTCGGAATATCTTTGTTGTGGCGGAATATTTTGCGCCGATGATCTTGTTTCCGTTCCATGCTAATCCTCTAAAGACAGCAATATCTTCTGGCGCAAAAATAGTTATCCTCTTTCCCTCGCAATAGCTTATTTCAGAGAGCATTTTTGCAAATGGATACTTGCCTTTGCCTGTCAAACATGAGATTAGAACAATATTGGCATTGTCCGATAAATTATGAACAATCTGATCCAATATGCCAAAATCGTTATCACTTAAAAATATCATGTCCTCTATGTTTATCTTCTCCTGTGCAGCGCGAGCATATGCCATAGTTTCTGTTTTTAATTCTGTGATATTCCTAAATGCTGCTTCAGACATTAACATTATCCCATTTTCTCTCCCGTGTCCAGTTATTATTAGATTATCTATTTTTTTATCGCGCACAAGTACAGCATAATTAATGTGCTCTTCTAACGTTCTGTCGCTATCTACTTCAAATATTACCAAGTGATGACCGTGATCTATAACATCATCATACATTGATGAATAATATGGATGATAAAATGCACTGTTAAAATCTGATCGAGCTGAAATTGCAACAGTAAATTGTGAATTAATTTTTCTTTTTGGGTTCATCATGTTTTTTGCAGTTTCAAGGAGAGCTATCTCACTGTATCTGTTCCAATATCGTATATTGCACCATGACCATAGGATTTTAAATTCTGCTGGATGCCGCACTCTAAAAGAATACGCAGATTCAATATCGTTAAGGTTTCCTCCTGTAGCAGATATTGCCGTTTCTAAGCGTCTAATGATTTTTAATTCTCTGTAAATATCTTTCAGATTAAAATGATTACCTATTTTGTTAGCCATATTTGAGATAATTTTACCTATCAGTATCGCATCAATACTTTTACCTTTGGCGTTTTTGTTTGATACAAATATGCTTGAAGCATGAGTAAGTGCTGTTCTTTTCCATCCAGCAGTATCTTTATACAATTCTGAATAACGAATGAGGGCAAAAAGCTTATTTGCATTATTTGGCAAATCATATATGTTTTTGAGTGGCCAGGAACCTACGCATTCAGAAAAGAAATCATATCCATTTTCTGATAGCCTTCCAACAGCATGTTTTGATATTTCAATAATTGGCTTTATGCATTTTTTTGTGTTTTTCAGTCCGCAGTTTAGAGTTATATGATTCATTAGCTTGCGCAATAATTTTGCATATTGCTTGCTTGATTTCTCTGAAACAGCATTAGGCTTGCTTTGCATTGTCTGTGTGAATTCTATTCCATAGTAATTAATTGGTGCGCTTGATAACGTCAGCAATTGAAATGCCAATAGGGGAGCATGGACGAGTTTACTACGCTTTTTTGGTTTTTTTCTTTTGTTTTTTGCCAACAGGCGCATGCGTATTATTACTATTTTGTAATATAAAAGCATTTGTGCTGATTCGACACTCTTTCTTCTGTCTATAACCCACCAACCAAGAACGCAATTATCCCTAGCATTAGCGCATACAATGAATATTTTCTTCCGATTTCCATTTCTTTTTCATCTCCGTAGAATTTGATTGTTGAGTATGCGAACAGAGCGATCGAACATAATGCAATAGCTAAATATGCAATATTATTCTGCAACGGCGGAACTGCAAAGTACAGGTGCAGTGCAAGCAGTGATGCGCAAACAATTAATGCAGCAGCCAAATGCAGTGCATTTTCTTTCCCAATAATCATCGGTAGTGTTTTTGATTTTCTTCCTTTTAAATCTCCTTCCATATCCTGCGCAGTTTTCTGTATTTCCCTGCCAATCCCTGACATAAATGACACGGCTGAGATAAGCAACACTAATTCGCTGATTTCTCCTGCCAGGCTTATTTCAGTGAATATGAACACTATTGCCATAGAGGACGCAATAACTGCATTTCCAATAACTGCGATATCTTTGAGTTTGTAATCATACGCAATTGAGAGTATTGCGAACAGCACCGCGATAATGAACGCCCCCATTCCCAGATGCCATGAGATTATAACTCCCACAGCAATCATTTCGGCTCCAATGAGCAGCGCATCTGTTTCCCTAATCTCGCCTTTCACTATTGGATTATCTTTCTTATTGATTTTATCGCTTTCAATATCGAAATAATCATTAAGCGCAAACGCTCCTGCTGAGATTAAGAAAGGAGTAAGCAACAGCGCAGCGATTTGCATATCCGTGAATGCGAGATTTTGCAGAAGAATTACTGTAATAACTCCAAGGCACAGCATTAGTGAGTGTTCAATTCTGATTAATCTCGCTATGCTTTTAGCATTCATCGACATACCTACAATAACAAATTTATTAAATATTGTTTCCTGAAAATATGCGTTCAGAGGTGTAATTGAATGGCGAAGTTTCCTGAAGCTGAATCAGTTATTATGGGCGTTAAAATATGCATGAAATGCAAAACCAGGAATCCCAAAAGCGCAGATAAATGCAGGAAGTGCGGTTATAAAGTGCTTAGGGCAAAGAAGAAGGGCAAGACTGCCAAGTAATTATTGTCATATAATATTTTTATTTGCAGGGGTGGCGGAGCGGTCAAACGCGCCAGACTCAAGGCCGTGTTCTTGCTGCGATTGCGCGGTAAGAAATCTGGTGGCCTAGCGCCTTCGCAGGTTCGAATCCTGCCCCCTGCATTTATATGAGCGCTCCTGCTGCATAATATCCTAAATACGCAAATAGGATTACCTTTATGATTTTTCCAGGTGTTGTTATGAGCAGGAATTTCCAAAGCGGATACTTAAGCGCTCCTGCAGCAATTCCTGCAACATCAAAAAGCGGATTAGGCGTCAATGCAAGCGCGAATAAGATTATTGCGTCTTCATTCTTTTTTTTGAGCTTGTTTTTAATTTCATTATACTCTTTTATTCGTTTTCCATCAATAATCTCTCTTCCGCCGTATCCTATCATGTACCCAGTAAGTTCTCCCAGCGCGCTTCCGACGCCACCAAAAATCCCTAATAAAATAGGGTTTGCAAATGGTCCTGCAAGCGTTGCTACTGCAAGCCCAGGGATAGGAAATACTACTGTTGCGCTTGTTATCAGCATTACTATGAATACCCCAAAATATCCTAATCCTTTCCAGTTGTACAATTGTATATAATTGATATTCAGCAGTATTGCCCCAATAATAGCAATAGTTATCAACACAATTAATGTTCCTTTAATTTTCTCTTTACCATCCATTTTACCTATAATAATATTTAAGTGAATTTAATATAATACTTCCCATAAGATTAGTTCTCCTCGCTTTTGTTATTAATGTAATTATTCCTATGGCGCATGCAATCCCCATTATGAATACTCCCATCCCTCCGCTCGTAAGGTACACAAGCAGAGTAAGATATGCGCCTAGAATAAACTTCATTATTTGTTCGTTAAATGGTTTCAGAAAAATTACAATATCTTTTATTCTTGGTAGTATTGCGTATGCGGTTAGCGCGAATGCTGCGCTTCCGATAAGCGCGATTATTGCATGATCATGCATTCCTGTCTCAAACATGTTTTGAGCGATTATTGCCACACCAGTCCTGTTTTTATGTATTATATCAACCATCATTATTGAGTATATTATGTTTGATGCATTGATTGCGCCGAGCGCAGTTATGAAATCCTCAGTTTTTATGTTCGCGAAAATGCTTGCGAGTATTATGATTTGGGTTGGGGTTGCCACTCCTGGAATAAGATACATAACTGCTGTAGCAGCAGTTGCGATTGCAGGTATTTTCCATTCAATTCCGTTTTTGCATTCTTTCTCCTTCTCTATATCAACCGCTTTCGTTTTTATCATGAGCATTGGCAATGTGAAAAACCCTGCCAACATTGGAAATATGTAATCCCCGCTTTCGAATATGTACAAACCGAACAATCCTGCGAGAACGAATGCAACAATATTTTGGATTTTTGCATCGCTTAATAGTATGTATGAGGATGCGAACAGCAAAATCAAAAACATATTCTCTTGCGCGAACTGTTGCATGCTTGGTAAAATTACGAATGCAAGAGGCATCAGAGCTGTTGCGAATGCCACCCCATAAATCCCTCCAAGTATGTAAGAGCGTATGCTCCTTCCAACCATTCCTTTTCCTGATAATCTCTGCGCGGCAGCAGGCACAATTCCAGTGGCTCCATCAGGTATGTTCAGTGAGATCGCATAAATCCCTTCCAATGCCACTGAAATTCCATAGAGTATGTAAAGCACTGCTACTCCATAAAACCCGCTGACTCCGTAATTAAGCATCAATTCCGCAACAGTGTTTATGTGTATTCCTGGAATCATTTTATTACTCTACGCATATTTGTTCTCCAATCGCAAACTCAATATCTTTAACTTTTCCGATATTTTTTACTTCATCCCTTATTTGTTCGTTGTATCTCTCAAGCTCTTTAGGAACAAATATTTTCAGGTATGGCAATTCCTCTTTAAGAGACATTTTCTTACTGTTTTTGTATTTTCTGATTTCACTGATAATGCTTGCAAGCAATTCTCCAGCATTCTTATAATCATCGTTGATGTTCTCTTTTAGCTGTTCAGGCCAACTGCTGAGATGTATGCTTTCTTCATTATTAAACAACTCATTATATACCTCTTCCGTTGTGAAGGGCGCGACAGGCGCGAGCATCTTTATTGATTGCAGCAGCACTGTTCTGAGAGTATGCTGCGCGCTTGCTTTAAGTTTAGCTTCATCACTGTAAATCCTGTATTTCACGAACTCTAAATAATTATCGCAGAAATCATGCCAAAAGAAATTTTGCAGTTCGGTTGTTGCAGTGAAATAATCATATTTTTCGTATGCTTCTGTAACCTTATGCTTCACTCTTTCCAACTTATCCATAATCCACCTGTCAGCTGTAATAAATTGCATCTCATTATTTGCATCGTAATCTTTGCACGCATTCTCAACAAACCTTGATGCATTCCACAATTTATTGATGAATGATTGTGCATATTTCATTTCTTGGTAGTTGAACGGCCTGTCTTTTGCAGTTGCACCGCTCATTGTAACCCATATTCTCACGGCATCAGCAGAGTACTTCTCAACCAATTCCAAAGGGTCAACGATGTTCCCAAGGCTTTTGCTCATCTTTTTTCCATCAGGTCCAAGGACATTTCCGTTCAATAGCAGCTGCTTGAATGGAGGTTTGCCTGTAAGCACAAGCGTTCTGTATATAGTGTAAAACGCCCATGTTCTTATAATTTCTATGCCCTGCGGCCTTAATGAAACAGGATAATATTTTTTCCAGTTTTCGTTGTCAGGCCATCCAGAGATTATGAGCGGAGTTATGCTTGAATCAACCCATACATCAGCCACGCTCCTCTCTGGTTTCATCTCATGCCCGCACTTATCGCATTTCCTATTTTTTGCCTTATCTGGTTTGAATGGAAGTTCGCTTTCATCGACAGGCGCAGTATGATTGCATTTGCTGCATACATAGAAAGGCAACGGCGTTCCGAAATGCCTCTGCCTTGATATTACCCAATCCCATTCAACAAAATTTGTCCAATCAACTAGGTATTGCAATGTGTATGATGGTATCCATTCCATTTCTTTGGCTGCCTTAATAATATCTCTTTGAAATCCATCAACTTTGCAGAACCACTGCTTTGACATTTTTAGTTCGATAGGTTTTTTGCATCTGTCATGAATCTTTACAACTTGGTGCAGCGCCTCAGTTTTAACCAATTTTCCATCTTCTTTAATTCTTTTGAGCATTGCTTCTCGCGCATCAGTTAATTTCAAACCATCAAATTTGTCGGAATTTTTTATCCTGCCAGCTTCATCAATCGCATCTATTATTGGGAGATTATGCCTGTATACCCATACTGCATCTTGCTTGTCTCCAAAAGTGCACACCATAACAATTCCCGTTCCAAAATCCTTCTCAACATCAACATCTCCAATTATTTTAACTTGTTTGCCAAGCGGCGTAATAGCATCTTTGCCTATTAGATGCCTGTACCTTTCGTCATCTGGATGCACAAACACCGCAACGCACGCATGCAGGTATTCAGGCCTTGTAGTTGCGATGATTAAGTCTTCCTCAGTTTCGGCAACCCTGAACTTAATGTAGTTGAGCACAGTTTTCCGTTCAACCTCTTCAGTCTCGGCTTTTGCGATTGCGCTCCTGCAGTTTGCGCACCAGAACACAGGGTGTTCCCCTATATACACCAGTCCCTGTTCATGCATTTTAATGAGTGAGTATTGAACTTTTTTATGATACTCTGGGTCCATAGTTTTGTACTCCCTGCTCCAATCAGCTGAGAATCCCATGCGCATCATTTGACTTCTCATTGTCTCTATGAATTCTTTAGTCCATTCAATGCATCTGTTGACAAACTCATCTCTGTTGAGGTTTTTGCCGTATTTTTTTTCAACCTTAACTTCAGTTGGGAATCCTTGGCAATCCCATCCTTGCGGGTACAGCACATTGCATCCTCTCATTCGCTTGAACCGTGCTGCAAAATCAAACAATGAATAGCTTAACACATGCCCCATATGCAGTTTTCCTGATGTGAATGGAGGAGGAGTATCTATAGAGTAGATTGGTTTTTTTCCGTCATCTTTGAACGCATAAGTATTATTTGAAGACCAATGCTTCATCCATTTAATTTCAATATCTTTTGAATACTTATCCATGATTGCACCCAGTAATTTGGTATATGGAAACATTTTTAATTTAATCAGCTAAAATATGCTTATGCGTATGGATTTTAAGAGAGGGCAGGCAAGCACGGAAACGCTGTTTGTCGTCGGTTTTGCAATGGTATTGATATTCGTCTTGATGTATGTTGTAATGCCTGCGATGTTGGATTTCACGCAATTTTCTGCAGCAGCTCAAACTGAACAGTCGCTTGATAAGATTGTGTCTGTGATTGATTCAGCATCATCTTACGGTCCTGGCACTGAGGTTAGTTTGAATGTGTATCTGCCTGCAGGAACCCTGCATTATGATGACCCCAATTTAGTATTCGACCTGCCTGATGGAAAACAGATTGTAAAACCTTTATCTGTTGAATTGAATCCGTTCAGCCCGATTGATTTTAAGGCATCGGGCATAAAAAAGATAAGAATAAGAAAGGATATGGATTCAGTGCATTTGCAGATAAGTTGAAGATCTAATTTCTCCTTCTGTTCCTCTGCCTTGATTCTGCAATAGTTTTTTCCTTGTCTACGATTTTTTTTACTGTTGTGAATAACTCCTTCATAGCCCCTTGCGTGGCAGACCTTATATCCCAATCTGCATTATCAACAGTGATTATGTTATCGCTTTTCACGCGCACCTTGATTTCGTATCTGCTCCTCAATCCTTTATATCTCTGCTTTTTATAATGTACTGCTACATAATCCACGCGAATCATGTTTTTTATTTTATCCACTGTGTTTTTTATCGTGCTCTTAACTTCATCTAAGTACTCCTCATCAGCTCTATCCATGCCGCTTAAGTATATGTTATCTCTCTCTTCTTTAAGGACCGAGAATTCAAGCAGATCCCTTACGCTTAGCAATCCAAGAGGCCTATCGCCTTCGCATATAATCACAGATGGAACATCTTTTTTCTGAAGCTCGCTCACTGCAAGAGAGATACTTGATTCAGGAGGCAGAGTCAGCACAGATGTATTCATATAATTCCTTATGGGTATCTCTCCAAGACCTGATTTTTCTTTCACGAATGGCAACCTATTCTTAGGAGTTTCGAACACGGGCAAGATATCTTTCATTGCGAGAATGCCTATCAGCCTTCCCTTATCTGTCACGATCACTCTGCGTATGTTATTTTTGCGCATTATTTCGAGCGCTTTGGCAATAGATCCATCCTGCTCCAACCCCAACACAGGAGTTGACATCACTTCGGCAACTTTTGCGTTTGGCAGAAGGTTTTGCTCAAGCAGGTGTTTCAGGAAGCTATTCCTATCTATTATTTTAAACCCATCTTTAGTTTTAATAGGCAACGCTTTGAACCTTCCGTTCAGAAAATCGCGAAGAACATCTCTTACATCCTCCATCTCTTTGAGCAATGGGGCCTTCCTGCAGACAGAACCTACTTTTTCTTTTGAAGTGTCTATAACTTCATTCACATCCAACTCTCCAAAAATTCCATAGTACTCGCCATCTTTCGTAATGACTACGCATTTATCTCCTCGCAATATTTTTGCGATAGCAACTGATACTGGCTCGCCAAAGTCAAGCACGGACACATCCTTATACTCCACTCAATCACCTCTTTTTTATCACTTCAACTTTGAAACCAAATAATTATAATCTTCTTTTGCAACTATCATGCTAACGTTTTCTCTCATTCCCATGTAATTGGTGTACTGCATATTCACCAGATATTTTGCAAAGGGCAGCTCCCGTATAATCTTTATATCCTCAATCATCTCTTTCGGTATGTCTGTTTTATGGTTGTTACTCTCAAAAATGATACCGCCTTCCATAATATATACATCTCCCTTTCTGTCAAACAGGTCGGTTTTGTAGAGCGGGAACTTGCGCAGTTCTCTGCCCAATATAGAACTCATGCTTGCACCGATTATACATGGGTAATATAGGTTTATTAACTTTATGAACACATATTTTAGCGATGAAAGGTTCTAAAGGGCAGGCGGCCATGGAGTACCTTATGACATATGGTTGGGCCCTGTTGATACTTGTTGCGGTATTATCCATATTATACTCTTTCGGCATATTCAATCCGCAGCAATATATGAGCGAGGAGTGCTTGTTCCAACCGAGCTTGCAATGCAAGAGCATGTCTTTAAAAACTGATGGCAGTTTTAATCTCGTTCTTAATAATGGGCTTGGCTATGGGATAGAGAGCACAAAGTACAAGTTGGTTGTGCTGAGCACAAATGAAGAAAAAAGCCTTCCTGGGCAGACGCTTGTTGGACCTAACGATGAAATAATAATCTCAGCGAAGTTCAAAGATGTAGGCAGGTTCAGAGTAGGCTCCCTTGAGAAAATAAAGGTTACTATAACATATTCGATTAATGGCAAAGAGTATGTGACTTCAGGGGTTGTTGGAGTAAGGGTTAACCCATAATTATTATGCTTTAAGCGCGCTGATTGCTTCATCAATAGCGATGCATTTTTGCTCGCCGTTCTTCATGTTCTTTAATGTGATTCTTCTCTCGCTTTGCTCCTTATCCCCTATTATGCCAACAAATTCAGCGCCAATCGCAGCGGCATATTCAAGCTGTTTTCGCATGTTCCTGTTCATTAGGTCAATCCTTGCATGCACGCCGTTTTTTCTCAGTTCTTGCACGTATTCGATGCATGCGCTCATATTTCTGTCCTTAACGTTAACTAATACTATTTTAGTGCATGTCTTTTTTTCAGGCACCTTACGTTTTAACAGTATAAGCAACCTGTCAATTCCGAAAGATATGCCTACGGCAGGGATTTTTCTTCCAGCATACACTTCAATTAACTCATCATACCTGCCGCCTGCAACAATTGTTCCAAGCCGTTCATCATTGCTCTTAATCTCGTATATAATCCCAGTATAATATCCCAGCCCGCGCGCCAGAGAAGGATTAAATTTGTGGTTTTTTACTTTGTAATCTTCTAACAATGCAAACAGGCGCTTAATCTCTGACACTGCATCAGCGCATAACTCAATTTTTTCATAATACTCAAGGTCCTGCTCAAAAGTTTCTATGAGTTTGATTCCTTCGTTGAATCCCTCATTTTCTAGTTCTTTTGCAACCTCCTCCCTGCTCTTCTTATCTAACTTATCTATTATTCTTATTGCATCCTCAATTCTATCTTCGCTGACCCCGCAGTGTTTAAGCGCTCCAGTAAGCAGTTTTCGGTTGTTTATGTATATCGTGTAATTTTTAACTCCAAGTTGGTCAAGTATATCAACTGCGCACGCAATCAGCTCAGCTTCGCACTCAATATTTTTGCTTCCAATAATGTCAGCGTCTGCTTGCATAAATTCTCTTTTTCTTCCGTATTGCGGTTCCTCTCTTCTCCACACTTTTTCAATGCAGTATCTCTTGAAAGGGAGCGGCAGTTCGAGGTGTTCTGCCATCATGCGTGCCAATGATACTGTAAGATCAAACCGCAGGCCAAGCTCGCCATCATCCATCCTAAATATCTCGGTTTTAATCCCTTCGCCGCTCTTTGCTTCCAAAGTATCAAGCCGTTCAATGGCTGGATGTGATACTGGGTCAAACCCATACTTAGCATAGCCCTGCTCAATCGTGCTGAGAATCTTCTTGTAAAGAATCTCATCTTCAGGCAGGATGTCCTGCATGCCTCTTGCTCTCTGAACCATAAATGCTAATTAATAGCAACATATTTAAAATATTTCTTAACGAATGTATTGCGTGATCGCATGTCCGCAGAAGGTAGCGAGAGAAAGAGCCTCCGCTCAAGAAAATATTCTTACGTAGATTATATCGCATCATTTTTTCCAGGATTGAGGAAAAAACTGCGAGTTGCTAAGATAAAAATAACTGAGCACAAGTATGTCAAAGATTCTATTGCATACTCTCTTCTTGTGTCAGTGATATTGCTTTTATTATATGTATTGATTTTCTTCACTGCGCGCATAAGCCTGTTATGGCTTATTGTGTTATATCCAATTACACTGTTTGCGTTGTTCATGTTCATGATGCGCAGGGTTGATGCAGTCATAGCCAAGAGGGAGAGAGACATAGATAAAGAACTGTTGTTTGCAGGCAGGCAGTTGCTGATTGAGATACGAGGTGGTATACCTCTATATGATGCAATAGGTCATCTAACGCGCGAGTACGGCGAGGTAAGCAAGGTGTTCGGTGAGATAATCGACAAAACTAATTTGGGCGTGCCGCTTGATGTTGCTATGGAAGATGTTGCTGAGGAAACTCCATCAAAGCCATTCAGGAGGCTCGTGCTCCAAATAATTAACTCAATACGATCAGGTTCAGATATTGCGGTGGCGTTGGAGACAATACTCAACCAGCTTTCGCAGGAGCAGATAATTGAGATAAAAGCGTACAGCCAGAAGCTCAATCCGCTTGGCATGTTTTATATGCTGTTTGGCATAATAATGCCGTCGCTTGGCATAACTTTGTTGGTTACTCTATTGACTTTCACAGGTGTATCGCTTGGCCCTGTTGTGTTATGGGGCATGCTTGCACTCATAATCATAGTGCAGTATATATTCCTCACTATGATTGAAACATCCAGACCGAGGTTTGAAGTATGATATCGATGGAAGTTATCGGAAGGATATTCCCAAGAAAAATCGTGCGCGCGGTCTCCTCATTCCTTAGCATGGGAGGCATAAGCATCGATGCAGAGCGCGCGTTGGGAAGCATGATTTTTTATTCTGTTGCATTCAGCGTGCTGTTGTTCATAATAATATCTTTATCCACAGATATGCTTGCATCTATGTCAAAGATATTTATGCAACTTGGAGATTTGGCCTCGCATATTTTAGGCGGGATTCTCTTATTCATTCTAACCGTGCTCGCAGTGCTCATATTCGTATCTGTGGTTTTTTATGCATATCTTCTTGTTAAGATAGATGCGCGCAAGCGTGAGTTGGAGGTTGTATTGCCGGACTTTTTGCAGCTTGCAGCCGCCAATGTTCGCGCAGGATTGCCAATAGAACAGGCGTTATGGCGGGCAGCAACTCCTGAGTTTGGCATATTATCAACCGAGGTCCAAAACGCGATGAAAAGAACATTCAGCGGCGAATCAATCCAAGATTCATTGACATATCTTGCGGGCAGGTTTAATTCAAGATATTTAACAAGGACCGCCAGCGTGCTTAAATTCGGCATAGAATCAGGAGGCGAGATTGGAGAAATTCTTGAACGAACTGCCAGCGACCTCAGAAAAATGCAGATTATGTACAAGGAGGCAAGCGCATCTATGTTGATGTATGTTATCCTTATCGTGTTCGCTGCGCTTGTAGGCGCTCCGCTATTATTTGCGATTTCTTATAAGCTGATTTCAACTCTCGCGGCAATTTGGATGAACATCCCGCAAACACAGGATTTATCATCATTTGGGTTGATTTCATTATCGCCCCCGCAGATCTCGGCATCGGATTTTAAGTTGTTCTCGGTTCTTGCAGTCACTGTTACATCTATATTTGCATCTTTCATACTTGCAGTGATAAGAAGCGGGTCAACGCGCGAAGGCATCAAGCTTTTGCCTTTCTTCCTGTTGGCAGGGTTGGGCATGCTTGTGATATTTATGGCTGCGGTTGAAAACTTGCTATCTGGTTTATTTATTTAAATATTACACATCTAATTTTTCCGAAATTGAAGGAGCTATTTAGCTTTGCAAGTGCGATGCCTAAATAACTGCGCCGGAAAGAGAAAATGCCTCCGTAGCTCAGCGGTAGAGCACTCGCCTCGTAGCGCCTTTTTGCGTGCCAAAAAGGAGAATTGCTGGGACAGCGAGGGGTCGTGGGTTCAAATCCCACCGGGGGCTTTCGCCATCCCGGTTTGCAAAACCTTCCGGTTTTGCCGTCTCCTCGGTGCTGCGCACCTACGGATCCCACCGGGCTATTTTATTATTGCTAATATTTGATTTTGAATTCGTTGAATTGCGGTTGTACCTGTTTTTTGTGCACAACTATTATGTCTTTGACATATATCCCAAAATCTTCTTTTATGTTAAGTTTGCTTATGAATTGCTCAAGCATACTCTTATCAGCGCATTCGCACACAACCCTAACACTGCCATCATAAAGGTTTTCGACATATCCCTTAATGCCCATAGATTCTGCAATAGATTTTGTCCGAGCCCTGAAAAACACGCCTTGCACAGTACCCCTAATCTTCAGCTCAGCCCGTATCATAATATTTCCCCGACACGATCTCCTTCGCAATATGTTCTTTCTCATCCCTTTTTTCTTTATGCTGTTTCAGCCATTCAAGAATAATGTTCAGCATCTCTTTCTTGCATTCGCCGCACAGAAGTTTGCCTCCATAACACCTGTCCCATCTGCTTTTGTTTCTCAAATCATCAGCATCGAATAAATCATAACCAAGATGATATATAGGGCAAATCTCTGCTCTGCCGCCTAACCGTCGCTGTTCCTCTGCGCTATCTCTTCCTCCAGTAAATGCATTTGCAAGCTTTCTTTTCAGCGATTTCTCATCTTCATATAAAGTAATCATTGAATCTGGATTACGCTTTGACATCTTTTTTGCGCCGTCCAGGCTTAGCATGGTTTTATGGTAAATAGATGATGGCGGATTGAGTTTCAATCCATGATCCTTATGCGCAAGATCCCGTGCAAGCCGTATATGAGGGTCTTGGTCAAGCCCTACCGGCACAACAACATGTTCATACCCAAACGATTCATGCTGCGGCAGGTATATATCGCCCATTTGCACGAATGCTGCAAAGTACAAACCCATATGTCTTTCGCCGTATATGGCTTCAACAGTTGCTTTTGTAGTGTGGGTTGCAAATATGTTTGCAAGTTGTATCACCCTCATTTCCCTGCTTTGTTTGTATACATATGCTTGCTTCTCATCGAATCCTATCGCAAGCAGATCAGCAATATTGCTGATTGCATTTTCATGGCTTTTTTCGTAGGTTAACCCGTTATCTGCGTACGCTTCAAGGTCTGCAATAGAGTAAAACACCTTAGCATTGAGCCTTTTTTGCAGCATAACGATTTCTTGCGCTGCCTGCAAGCTTCCCATATGATACATCCCAGTAGGTTTGATTCCTGACATCACCGCAATCTTCTTTCCATTCTTGAATTCGCGCAAATATTTATCAAAATCCCTGTGCGCAATAATCAACCCGCGCTCGAAAAGCAGTTCCTCCATAAAGAATTCCCTTATATTATCGCTTATCTTTTGCAGCCCGAATTCGCTGAACAGCTTTTCAGCATTAACGACTTCAGAACCCCATGGATTTATCGTCATTAGCGCACCTCTATATTTTTAGCACTGATTTAGTTTTAATCTCAATGCCCTTTGAACTGATTATGAAGGGGTGCACCTGCGAAGAATGCTTTGAACCTCTCATCTCATAGACCTCTATTCCACGCTTTCGCACGCCTTTATCCATAACATAATAGAGGTATATGACTGCATCTGCAAGCGATTCGATGCTATAAGCAATCTCTGGAAAATCCTGCGTTTCATTTATGAGCAATGATGTGCATCCCCAGCTTCGCAATCTGTCTGCCAGTCTCAACAAACCCTCCTTTCGCTTATTCTTCGTGTCAAAATTCATTCCGAGTATAGTTGCAGTGTCTATAACCACCCTGCTTATTGCAAACTTATCGATTAAATTAAGCAATGTATCTTCTTGGTCAAAGAACAGATCTACCTCATGCGGTGGATATGCAAGATATGTTAGCTTCTGTTCATTCTCATACGCGCTTAAGTTCCACCCTAATTTTAACATATTTTTGTACATGATTTTTTTAGGTTCCTCAAAGCATATGTAAAGCCCGTTTTCACCATTATTTATGCCGTTGTACACAAACTGCATGCCGAATATAGTTTTTCCGGTTCCTGTGGCTCCTGATAATGCGATGATGCTGTTTTTGGTAAACCCGCCTTCGGTAATCTCATCAAGCCCCTGTATGCCAGATGGTATTTTATCAATCATTCTTTTCTTTGATATCATGCTTATCACCTTTTCTAAGTTTCTCACCAAGCCTCTCGCGATATTTAATATTGCGCGTGAACGATTTTAACGCATCGCCTTTTAATGAATTCTGAACGATGTATTGCGATAAGCTGTATGTAGTTTGCGCAACTTCATTCATTACATCTTGAAGTTCCTCGAACCCAACAACGCGTTTCTCAGGTTTTAGCACCTCTACATACACAGGGCCGTATGCAAGAGTAAGCCTTGCCAATGCCATCAAATCTTTAACAAGCACTTTAATTTCTCCTGAGGTTGAGTGCACAATTTTTCCATCTTGTTCTTCATTTATGGGTTTTTCTATAGTTCCGACTGCATACACTACGCCTTGTTCTTTTGCGATTTTCGCAAACAGCTGCGTCAATCGGTTTTTTACCGATTCTTCGCTGGGGCCGTGCGCATCAAAATACATTAGGAACAGCACGCCGCCGTTGTTTATTGTTTCTTCAGTAACTTTATCAACTTCCTTCATACGATAATTAACAATTAGAATGAATAAAAAGTTAAGTTTTGAGACAACGATAACTTTTTATATTATCTCAGCCCAAATCATACAGCTGCGTATGGATGGCCATATGAGCATCGTAGCGCAATGAACTATGGACAACAATGCGCAGCATAGAACTTCCTATAATGGATGTTCATACGGCCTTGAAATAGGGGGCCTTAATATGAGGATAAACGTTAAAGTTCATCCGCGTTCCAGGCGCGTGAAGCTCGTGTTCAATGATGTGCTCGATGTTTATTTGACGGAGCCGCCGGAGGACAACAGAGCGAACAAGCAGTTGGAAGGTGTGCTCAGTGATGAGCTGAAGTGCAATGCAAAGATAGTGCATGGTTTCAAGAGCAGGAATAAGATAGTGCTCTTAGATATAAGCGAGGCTGAATATCTTGAAGCAAAGAAAGGCATTGCGGATGCGGAAATCTCTTGAGCGCCTGATAACTGACCTTAATGACCGCATAGTAGTTGTTGAGGGGAAGAGAGATGTGCGCGCTTTGGAGCGTATCGGGGTTCGCGCAAACGTTATAGCTTTCAGTGAAGTGGGCAAAATGGAAGGAGCAGATAGCAAGGCAGTCATATTAACAGATTACGATCGCGCAGGCGATGAAAAAGCAAAGCAGGTTGAGGCGATGCTCATAAATAAGGGCATTGCGGTTGATTATGAGTTGCGCGAGCGTTTCAGGAGGATGTTTGGAGCGCTTACGATTGAAGAAGTTCCCCCTATTTTTGAAGAGCTGTACAACCAGTAAAATGCAAGAACATTAAGCATATATGGTGGTGGTTAAATGGGAAAAATCTACATAGACACTATAAAATACATGGTGCACGCAAACTTTGAAGTTAAAGGATTGGTTGAGAAGCCTGATGTAGTTGGCGCGATATTTGGGCAGACTGAAGGTTTGCTGGGCGATGAGCTCGATTTGAGAGAGATGCAGAAAAGCGGCAGAATAGGTCGCATAGAAGTTGAATTGAATACTAGGGATGGAAAGAGCACTGGTAAGATACTGCTTCCCTCCAGTTTAGATATGGTTGAGACTTCAGTAATAGCCGCAGCGATAGAAAGCGTTGACAGAGTTGGGCCATGCGAGGCAAAGATTACCGTTACTGATATTGAGGATATGAGGACTGTTAAACGCAGAAATCTTGTTAACCGCGCCAAAACTCTGTTAAAAAACTTGATTAATGAAACTTTGCCGGAAAGCAAGGAGATACTTGAGCTGGTGAGAGATGAGGTAAAAGCGTCCGGGGTTGTTGAGTATGGTCCTGACAAACTTATAGCTGGCCCTGATCTTGACTCATATGATTCGATAATTGTTGTTGAAGGCAGAGCTGATGTGATAAATTTGCTTAAGAATGATATAAAGAATGTAATTGCTCTTGGAGGAGCCACAGTTCCAAAAACGATAATTGAACTGAGCAAGAAGAAAGAGATCACACTGTTCTTAGATGGTGATCGTGGCGGAGACATAATATTGAAAGAGATGAATGAGCTTGCGGAGGTTGATTTTGTTGCGCGAGCTCCTCCAGGCAGGGAAGTTGAAGAGCTTTCCAGAAAAGAGATAATTAAGGCGTTGCGCACAAAAATCCCTGCGGAGCAGGCGGAATCTCAGTACTACCGCAAGCGGAAGGGTTCGTATAAATCAGATTATAAGAAGAGGCATGAATCTTCCAAATCATCTGAATTGCAGGCAAGGTCGGCTCAACAGAGGCATAAGACCCCGCAGTCCTCCGAACGCTCCGCTCCAAAGAAAGAGGTTATGCCTGCAGTGTTGAAATCAAATCTTGATGAGTTGAACGGGACATTAAAGGCGAGATTGCTCGATGCAGGCAATAAAGTTATAAAGGAGCTTCCGGTGAGAGATCTCATCACAGAAGTTAACAGTGGAAATACCTCTCCTGCAACGATTGTTCTCGATGGAATTATTACGCAGAGGTTGCTTGAGTTGGCGGCATCCAAGAATGTTAAGTGCATAGCTGGCATAAAAGAAGGAAACATAACAAAAAAACCCTCAGGAATAAAATTGTATACTATGCAGTGATATGAGAGAGAAGGGAAGGCTGAAATAATGCTAGTTAAGTTTATAACTACCAATAAGCACAAGTTTGCGGAAGCAAGCGAGTTATGCTCGCGTTCAGGCATACAACTCTCGATGGTAGATTTAGATTATGAGGAAGCAAGAGCCGATACATGCGAGCAAGTAGTTCTGTCTGCGATCAATATCTTATCCGGCGAAATCAAACCTCCTTTCATAATAGAGGATTCAGGATTGTTTGTACGCTCTCTAAATGGTTTTCCAGGTACGTATTCCGCATATGTATTAAAGGCTATTGGTTTAGACGGAATGCTTAAATTGATGAGAGGCAATGATGACAGATCGGCTAAATTTGTGTCGGTTATTGGGTATTGGGATGGAAATAAACCCTGCATATTCAGCGGTTCAGTAGAAGGTGAGATTTCATCAGAGCTCAGAGGCGCTGGTGGTTTTGGGTATGACCCGCTCTTCATTCCAAAGGGTTATAAATTTACCTTTGCTGAAAATATGTCGTTAAAGGCGAAATTGTCTCATAGGATTGAGGCATTTAGGAAATTCATATTGCATGTGAAAGGTGAAAATGTATGGTAAGGTTGCATACAAGGAAAGGAGGCAAATCGAAAAGATCAAAAAAGCACTATCCGCGCGAGGTTCCATCATGGTTTGATATGGATCCCTCTGAAGTTGAGGCAAATGTTGAGAAGCTTGCGCGCGAAGGGTACAGTCCTGCAAAGATAGGTGTTGTGCTCAGGGATAAGTATTCAATTCCTGATGTTAAGGCAATCACAGGAAAGAAACTGGTTCTCATAATGGAGGAGAAGAACATTAAGCAGCAATATCCTGCTGATCTTTTGGACTTGATGAAGAGGGCGGTTAGGATGCGCAAGCACTTGGGCGCAAATGGTTCAGATGTGAGCAATAAGGAAAGGTTAAGGCGCGTTGAGTCAAAGATACGCAGGCTTGTTAAATATTACAACAAAGCAGGTAGGCTTAACAACTGGAGATACACTCCTGAACATGCAGCCCTGCTAGTAAAGTAAATATGAGCGTGAGATGATGGCACGAGCAGATAAATGGAAACTTAAATCGTGGTATTCCGTGATTGCTCCTAAGATATTTGAGGAGAAGAAGGTAGGAGATATTGTTGGTATAGATGATGAGAGCGTTTTGAACCGCAAAATCGTAACTAATCTTGGTTCAATCACTGGGCAGCTTCCGCATGGGTACACAATAGTCAAGCTCAGGATTAATGAAGTGAAAGGCAAAACTGCATACACAAAGCTTATTGGCCACGAATTGCTGAGGAGTTATTTGAGGACGCTCGCGCGCAGAAGAATGTCTCTGATTGATGATGTGGTCAAGGTTTCTACGAAGGATGGCGTAGATGTTGTTGTAAAATACGCTATAATCACTCAAAACAAGGTAAGCGGCGCTAACAGAGCGGCAATCCGCAGGATTGCGAAGGAATTAGTGGTTGATAAAGGCGCAAAAGAGGATTTTGTATCTTTCATGCAGTTGATGCTGTTCAGAAAACTGTCTTCCCAAATATATAACAAGGTTAAGGAGATCTTGCCTATTAAGAGAGTAGAGGTTATTAAAAGCGAGGTTGTTGAGCCAAAAAGAAGCTTGGTATCAACCAAACCCAGCGCTTCTTAGCTAAAACATCTCAATCCATTTTGTTTTTAGTTCATTATTTTTAGCGTCTTTGTATATAAATTCCAATTCGACAGCATTTCCTTTGGATGCAGGTCCGAGTTTAACTATGTTTGTTTCATCGCTTTTTATGCATCCTTTATTTTCATGTATATGGCCGCAGATGAGAATGAATGGCTTGTTTGCTTGCATAAACCTCAGCACTGATCGAGAACCTATGTGCACATCATTAGATATTTCATCGAAATAACCATATGGGGGCGAATGCGAAAGCACTATGCTTGGGCTGCTTAATGCAGTGTTTTTTATCTTATTCCATAACTCATCATCATCATATTCATACGCAGTACCAAACGGCCCTCTTAATCCTCCGCCGATCCCAAATATTTCGTATTTTACTTTAATTGTTTCTTTTTTTAAATGAATGTACCTGCATTTATCAGCAAGCCTCCTGCGGACTGCATCATCATCCATATTGCCTGGAATCGCATAAGTGTTTTTTGAGTCAAGCACTTCGAACAACGCATCAACATATTTTGTATCGCCGTAATCACTAATATCGCCAACGATAAACACTGCATCATACCTATTGCGCGTAGTAAGGCTCAACACAGAATCGATCACTCTTTGTTCAGAATGGAGGTCTGATAACGCCAGAACTTTCATTTATTCCTTACCTCTAAAAGCTTTTTATCAAGCTCCTCTTTGAGTTTAGGGGCTATGAATTTTTTTGTATAAACATCGGCTTTTGCGGCTATGGCAATCTTTGCTGCAATCAACCGCGCTATTTTTCCTCTTTTTGATTTTTTAATTCCCCTCATTGCAGGATGCAGAAATATTATGCCGTGTTTTGGAGGTTTTGTATGCTTGGTTAGATGCATAAATAATGCTTTTTCAGCACCCAGCACTTGTATGCTGCTTGCAGGCATGTTTGCCAACCGCCTAAGTCCTTTAGCTTCAACAATAAGCGCAGTAGCGAGCGGCGCGCCAACAAGATATGTAAGATTTTTTGCAATTTCCTTAACCGTGTTCTCCCTGTATTTTTCCATTTCGTTCCTGAGCAGTTGCATATTATATGCTTGCTTTGCAAATTTCCTCAACATCTCCAAATCGCTTTTATTCGCATTGCTCCCTGTGAAATCTTCTGCATCTTCAACAATCCTTCTCGCTTTTTTGCCCAATCTATCAAGAGTGCTCTTATCATCTCGATCATAGTTAATCGCAATCTCTAAGAACAACTCTCTATCGTTTATTTTAAGGCTTGGGAAATACATTGCATACCAATTTCTCAGGTTTTCAAGCATTATATTGAGCGCATTATCCAATTCAGCAAGCGCCATTGACGCATGCTGCAAATAATCTTCTCGACCGTAGGATTGCTTTAGTTCTGACTTAACCTTTTTTAATAGATCTTCCCGCTTCATAAGTAAAGATTAATAAAGATAAATTAATTAACTCTTCCTTATCTATGCAAGGTGTGATACATGCACGAGAAGTTGCACAAATTGTTGATCAGGAGAGCAATGATTATTCCAACATCGGAGATATATAATCCAGTTGCCGGCTTTTATGATTATGGTCCGATAGCGGTGAATATAAAACGGAAAGTTGTGGACCTTTGGAGGCAGATATTCATAGAAAAGGATGGTTTCCTTGAGATTGATGGCGCAACAGTTCTTCAGGAGATTGCGCTCAAAGCAAGCGGGCATGTAGATAATTTCAACGATCCAATGACTGAATGCCAAAAATGCCATAAGAGATTTCGCGTAGATCATTTAGTTGAGGATGCGCTTGGAATAGATGCATCTCACATGTCTATCAGCGAACTTGGGAAGGTTATTGCAGAGAAAAATGTTATTTGTCCGTCATGCGGCGCAAAGCTTGGGCAAGTAAAACCTTTCAATTTAATGTTTGAAACGCAGATTGGCCCAGTTGATGGAATCACTGCATATCTAAGGCCTGAAACAGCTCAGAACATATTCATGAACTTCAATAAGATATTCAATGCATTTGGAGCTAAATTGCCTATGGGAATAGGGCAGGTAGGCAGAGCGTATAGGAATGAAATCTCTCCGCGCCAGTCTTTAATTCGCGTCCGCGAATTTCATCAGATGGAGTTAGAGTATTTTTTTGATCCTGAGGAAGATGATTCGATAATGCTTGAAAAGGCAAAGAATGTGCAAGTGCCCATGCAAACGAGGCAGATGCAGAGAGAAGGCAAGAGCTTTGCTTTAGTTACTTTAGGAGATGCTTATAAAGAAGGATACATACCGGCAAAAACTATGGCATACTTCATGGCAAAAGAAAGGGAATTATTGAACGCGCTTGGCATAAGGGATTTTCGCATAAGGCATCTTATGGAGGATGAGACGCCCCACTATTCAGGAGGCAATTTTGATGTGGAGATTGCAACTAAGTTTGGTTGGGTTGAGGTGATGAGCCTCGCATACAGAACTAACTATGATTTAGTTAGGCATTCAAAATTTTCTGGAAAAAACCTTCAAGTTACTGTGAACGATAAGAAGGTTATGCCTCATGTGATTGAGCCTTCAATAGGGTTAGGAAGGTTGCTGTGGTGCGTTCTTGAGCATGCGTATGTTGAGGATAAAGAAAGGGGATGGGATTGGCTGAACCTGCCTCCAAAAATTGCCCCATATGACATATGCGTGCTTCCGTTGATGAAGAATAGTGATTTGGTGCGGAAGGCGAAGGAAATTTGCGATAACCTAAAACCTTTGTTGGATGTGTCTTATGAACAGAGCGGGAGCATAGGCAAGCGGTATGCAAAAGCTGATGAAATAGGCGTGCCATACTGCGCAACAGTGGATTACCAAACGCTCGAAGATAATACCGTTACGATTAGGTTCAGGAATGACGGCAAGCAGATTCGCATTCCTATTGGAAACCTGGCTGAAAACATCCGCCGTTGGAAGCTAAATGGCATAGTTGAGGCTTCGAAGAGCGGTTATGAATTGCTACATTAAGTTCACGAATGCGACTGGCATTATTTTGTTTAGCTTTATTTCTCCATCTTTTTTAATTCCCTTGCAAAGGTGCTGCGAATATTGAGATTCTCCGATAGGCAGTATTATTATCCCATTCTCTTTAAGCTGTTTTCTCCACGCTGGTTGAACTTGTTTGGCGGCCGCGCTCACAATAATTCTATCATACGGAGCAAGCTTCGCATACCCTTGCTTCCCGTCGCCAACGATTAGTTTGACATTGCTTATCTTTAATTTGTTTAAATTGCGCAGAACATTATCAGAAAATCGATTAATCAGTTCAACGCTCACCACTCTGCCGCTGGGTCCGACGAGTTCGCTTAACAGAGCAGTCTGCCAACCGCTGCCTGTTCCAATCTCCAAAATTTTCATTCCGTAAGCGATGTTAAGCAGAGATAACATAATGGCGACCATGCTGGGCGCTGAGCATGTTTGCTCCTCACCTATCAGCAATGGGATGTCATAATATGCATTCTTTTTTTGGTATTCTGGCAGAAATATCTCGCGCGGGTATTTTAGCATTGCTTCAGCTACCCGATCATTTGCATATCCATATTCAACAAGGAACCTCACAAGTTGCTCATTCGTCCTCATGCTATCCAAATATAGATCCAAACCCGCTCTGCGCAGCTTGTTCTTCCTCATTGATTTTATCGATAACCTTTTTTGCCAACTCATCGCCAATTAACTCAACACTTTCGATTTCTTTAAGAATCTCCTCTGCATGTTTCTTAAATGCTTCATCAACACTGCGCACGATCAAAAGCGTTTTTCCATCCAACCCAAACTCTGCACCGTCTTTAAACACAAACCCTGCTTTTGCAAAACATGCATCGCCAAACTTATCCCCTTCAACCTTGCTTGATACCTTGCTTTTTACGGAGTTTTCAAATGAATACACCAAATTCATTATTTTCACCTCTCCATTTTGCACAGATTATGCGATAAAACATTAAAAGTGCTATGTTTTTATAATCTCTCTTATCTGGTTGTGTAAGACAGGTTGGCTCATGAAGAGATTTGATTCCTCTATATCATCTTTTAATATGCCTCCTGCTTTGCACCCGCTTTCCAACCCGATAAGCAACCCTGCTTTAAAATCCCATGGTTTTATGCCATATCCTATAAATGCATCTATCCTTCCGCATGCAGTATAACATAACTCAAGCGCGCCGCTTCCTAATTTTCGCATATCCTTAACTTTTGGTTTGAACTTTCTCATGAGTTCTATGAATTTGCTAATCTCATCATCTTTTCTTCCATGACAACATCCGATGAACGCATGCTTTAAGTTTGAATTTTTAGAGGGCTCAATTTTCATTCCATTAAGGTATGCTCCGAATCCTTTCTCTGCATAGAACGCCTCATCGAGAAGCGGGTTGTACACAGCACCGCATATAATTTCGCTCCTTTTTTGCAGCGCAATGGATACATTGAAGAAAGGTATGTGATGCGCGAAGTTGGTTGTGCCATCAAGCGGGTCGATGTACCACACAAATTCGCTTGATCCATTTCCGCTTGCACCGCTCTCCTCGCTGATAATTTTATGGTCTGGAAACCGCTCAGTCAAGTATTCTAAGATTAGTTGCTCGGAACCTTTGTCGGCAGATGTAACTGTCTCATTCAGATCCTTATACTCAATTGTGATATTGCCAGATCTAAACACTTCTCTAAGAAACTTGCCAGCTATTTTTGCGCATTCAACAGCATCGCTTGCGTATTTCATATTACTCACCTTAGTTTTATCCTTTGTTAGCATACATCCGCACATCTATGCCTCTAGCGAACATGCGGTCAGCAAGGTCGCCGTGTATAATTATGTCTGCCTGCAGCAATTCATGGATGTTCTGCGAGTTAGTCAGCATCATCGCACGCTTTAAATACTCTATGAAATTTTTCATCTCTTGCTCAAGATGTTTTTTATAGTATGCTACAATGAATGGCCTTGCCATTCCGCAGATATCAGCCCCTAACGCGAATGCTTTTGCAGCGTCCAACCCATTGCGTATGCCGCCGCTCGCAATAGTAAATGCGCCCGTGCTCGCAACTTCCGCAATGCATATTGGAGTTGGATTGCCCCATTCGTTGAAGGGTCCTGAGTTGCCCCCGCGCAACTCCTCAACTTTGCTCCAAGAGGTTCCGCCGCTGCCTGACACATCAAATCCTTTTACATATGATTTCCATTTCCGCATGCGCTTGATTGCATTCATGCTTATGCCTGCGCCTGTCTCTTTAATAATCACTGGGAATTCAATCTCTTTGCACAAACTTTCGATCGTTTTCCTTAGGCCGAGGAAGTTTCTATCGCCTTCAGGCTGCACGAGCTCTTGCAAAGTGTTGAGGTGAATTGCAAGATAATCTGCCTCAACATCTTTCATCATATCATTGATTTTTTCAGAATCATATTCGAACAGCTGAGCAGCTCCAATATTTCCAACAATAGGTATATTTTTTGCTACATCTCTTACATAGTATGTGTTCTTAAGGTTTTTGTCCTCAAGCATAGCGCGCTGCGACCCTAATCCGAAAGCAATCTCATATTTTTCGCATATCTCTGCAATTGATTTGTTGATGCGCTCGGCTTCTTTATACCCCCCTGTCATTCCAGTAATCATGAACGGATGCTTAATATGATGGTTTATGAATATTGCACTACAATCGATATCATCATAATTTAAATCTGTTAATGCATCATGCACAAAGTGTATCTCATCAAACCAGTTTTTAGCATAGCTTACATCTTTTTTTGCGCAAATTTTAACATGCTCGCCTTTTCGTTTTTTAGTTTTCATAATCTTTAACCCCCAAATATCGCTTTCACGAAAATCATGAACACCAATCCAATAAACATGGTTATTACTCCATAAATTCTCTTCATGCCTTCGCCTTTATGCAGTTCAGGTATTAGATCAGATGATGCTATGTATATAAATCCTCCGGCGGCGAAAGGCAATAGATACTGCGCATATTGGCCTACTGATGCAAGATAAAAATAACCTGCCAAACCCCCAATAAAACATGTTGCCTGCGCTGCAACACTGTAAACAAGTGCCTTAAGCTTCTCCATACCTCCATGAACTTCCACACCAAAAATTCCCAATTCTTGCGGGATCTCATGCGCGATAATCACGATGGATGTCGCTATGCCTAAAGGGATGCTCACAACGAACGCCGCTGCTAAGATCACCCCATCTATTATGTTATGTATTCCGTCTCCAATTAACACGAGGTATGTGAATGGATGCACATTGCATTCCTTGCATCTATGATGATGCAAATATGACTCGATGAGAGCGAACAAAATAAATCCTGCGAGCGCAATTCCATATAATGCATTAGATTCAATATTCTCTGCAGCTTCAGGAAGGAGGTGTATGAATGCACCGCCCAATAAAGAACCTGCTGAAAACGCCATGAGCAAGTATGATATAAATTTTAACCTTTTTTCATCGTGAAAGTATAATGTGATTACCCCAACTGCGCCCAGTAGAGTATTAACTGAGAGCGCAGCTAACAGCCATAGAAAGGCGTCCATAACTTATTTCCTGTGCGAATGTATTTAAATATTGAAAATACGCTTTAATCGTTGATTGCCATAACTCTAAAAACATTTATATTCTGTTGGTGTCAAGTATATGCATGCAAGCGCAGGCAAAAAATCTATCTCGCGAAGAACTGCTCAGTAAAGCGTATGAGATGGAATATCATATGCTTGAATCGCTTTTAACTAATAGGGTTGCTAAAATCTCTGCAGTTCGCAGCACTGCTTTTGAATTGGCAAAATCTCTATACTCGCAAGCAAACATAAAAACAATCAAGGAATTGCAGGTTTTCTTGAACAACACGATCAATGCTGGGCTGAAAGTTGATGGAATTTTCGGGAAGGAGACGCTGAAAGCATTAATATTGAAGCTGCAGGTGGATTCATTGAATTCTAATAGAGGAAGCAAGTACGCAGGCGCTCTTTCGTCGCTAAGGAAAATGATATACCCTCGGTTGAACACTCACAAAAGCGTTAGAATACTTGCAAAACATAACGAGCATTTTATTAAAATATTAAATATGGGTTCAGTGGTTAACTTGCAGAAGCGCTTAAGAAGGCAGGGATTTACTGATTATGCGAATAAAAGGATAACTATTGATGGATATTTAGGGAAACGAACATTATCCTCGTATTTGAAAAGTTTGGAGGAATCTGCATCTCGCAGCAAACCCAAGGTTGCAAAACAGAATATAACAAGAGCAAAAATTGTGCCGAAAAAAGTTGCAATATCTGCAAGAGTGCTGGAAGGGACAAAAGCGAACGGAAAAAAAGTGTATTATGCATATTTGGATAAAGTGCAGAGCAGCAGTTATGTGAGCGCCATAAACCCAGGCATTGTGTTGTCTGTGGGAACATATGACGAGACAACTGATGGATTCATGGCGTATCGGTCGCGTCCTAACGAGCGCTTGTTTAGGAGGCATACTGGAGTTGATGTGCATACTGGTGATAAAAGCGTTTCAATTAAGGCGCCCACCGACTGTGAAGTGGTTTATGCTTCCAGCAAGGAACATCCAACTATGGGGTATTATTTGAAATTAAAAACGAAGGTAGATGGGCGCACTGTGTATATGACTTTTATGCATCTCAAAGAACCTGCTGGGTTTAGTAAAGGCGACATAATTGGTAGGGGCGATACGATAGGGATGACTGGGAAGACCGGCAATGCAAAATGGGAGGATAACCAGGTGCATTTTGAGATGTATACTTATGCTTCGCATCCTAATTATGATGGCAGAGTAAGGTATTACATAGATCCGACTCCGATTATGCTGGCAGGCAATATAACAAGAACGCGCAAAGCATAGTGTTTTTTAAAAATATTACTGCGTTTAATACATAACACGCCCGGGTAGCTTAGCGGTAGAGCGTCCGGCTGTTATGTTTTATGCAATGTTTGCATAAGACGAGGAATGCGCCCAGCCTTTTTCGGCTCGGAAGGGTTGATAATGGCGGGGAAGGCGCCCTTATACCGGAAGGTCGCAGGTTCGATAGAAGGGCGGGGGGCTTTGCCCCCCTCCCTTCTCAACCCAACCCCCCAAACATGTGTTGGGTGTCTGCATTGGGGCGGGGGACTTTGCCCCCAATCGAAAACCCTGCCCCGGGCGTGCCGATTTTTAGTTTCTTGTGATAAAAGTTCATTTAATTCTGTCGCAAACCTCTTTTGCCTTTTCGTACCACACGGATTGGTCCGACCTAACCTCTGAGACAGGGTTTATTATCTCAAGTGTGGAAATTTCCTTCCTAATTACCTGCGTCCTGTTCGTTCGCTTTTTGCATGCCTCTCTTATAAACTTATCCAAATCTTTGGTTAACTCTATGCGCGCTCCCATAGTACTCAATTTGGTGTTAATGCGTTTCTCACCAATTAGAGTGCATGAGCTTGTGCTATTTTTGCAGTGGTAAACTAGCGCAATGCTCGATTCAGGGGATAATTTTGTGCATTTTGATTTCTCATTCTCGCACAAGTGCACAGCAACTTTTGCAGTGGTTTTATTTATCGAGGCCCTGTCATTGCATCCTGGAACCATCAATCCAGCCACCATGATTGAAGCGCCAATCCAGGCTAATGCCTTTTTTCCTGCTTTTTTGTTTTTTTTAGTTTTAGAAATCATGATTTAATACGAGTTATAATGGTTAATAAACTTTTCCTTCTTAAACTGCTATGCATATTGAAGATATAATATACGGAAGTTTTGATGTTGATGATCGCGTTTTGATTGAGGTTATGAATAGCAAGCCCGTCCAGAGATTAAAACGCATATCTCAGGCGGGCGCATCTAAATATGTCCTGCCCAACAGGAATGGGACGAGGTATGAACACTCAGTGGGCGTTATGCTCTTATTGCGTAAGTTGGGTGCATGCATTGAGGAGCAATTGGCAGGATTAATGCATGATATACCGCATACCGCATTTTCGCACGTAGTTGATTTTCTGTTTAAACGCTCTGAGCATCAAGATTTCCATGAGCAGTTTCATGAAAAGATAATCCTTAATTCTGAAATACCTGAAATAATTGAAAAGCATGGGTATGATATTAACAGATTACTTGATGAATCCAATTTTCCGCTGTTAGAGCGCAGCATACCTGATTTATGCGCTGATAGGATAGATTATACTTTGCGTGATGCAGGGGTTAGTTTAGGAAAGCTTGATTATGTTAGGGAAATTCCAGACCGCTTAGTTGTGCATAACGATGAAATCGTGTTTGATGATGCTGAATCAGCAAAAAAGTTCGGCGAGCTTTATCTAGAAGCTGATTATAAGTTATGGTCTAATCCGGTTGAGGTTGCTGCGTATTACATCATGGCTGAAGCGCTTGAGATTGCTCTTGATGAAGGCATAATTACAGAGAATGATTTTTTTGCGACTGATGACTATATTTATGATAAATTAGCGAGCAGTGAAAACAAATTAATTAACGAAAAATTATCACTTCTCAGTATGAAATTTAAGGTTGTTGAGGATGAAAATGATTACGATTTTTATTCACGGAGCAAGGTAAGATATGTGAACCCAAAATATATCAATTCGGATGGCGTTGCAAGAAGAGTTGGAGAAATGTTTCCAGACTTCGAGGATAGGCTTAAAGAGCATAACGAACGAATGGCAAAAGGTTTTTACCTGAAGGTTTTGCAAGCTTAAAAAGCCGTTTGGGATATTAAATATATAAAGATTATATGCAATCTTTATGCAGGTGCAAACTGATGTCATTGGGTAGAGGCCAGGGATCCATAGAATACCTTCTTATACTGGGTGTAGTGATTGTCCTCGTGCTCATAATAATAGGGGTAATCGTAGGGTTCCAAAGTAGCGTTACCTCTGTTTCTAAACAGCAAAGCGATACTTATTGGGCAGGCGCTGATATAGGCATACTTCCAAACCACTTAGTCAATTCAAGCGGCGCGTACATAACCATAAAGAACAATAGGCCGTTCAGAGTGAGGATTACTGACATAAAATTCATCGATGACACGGGGAGCAAAGGAACAATACCTTCATCGTTTACATTATCTCCCGGCGCATCTGTTGACATAGCTGTAGGAGGGGTTTCATGCATACAAGGTTCTGATTATTCATACACCGTGCAGATTAAGTATTCTGAACCTTCCTCAGGAAGAATATTCACATTCACAGGGGAAACTCCGCTTATAGGCAAATGCCAATAGATTAAGCTATATCTTTCTCTTTTTGCCATCAATGATCACATAACCATTGTTCTTTGATATGCAATTCGCATCGCGCGCCATAATGGAGAAAAGCGCATTTCCCTCAATATGTATCATTGAGTTTTTTATTGTTATTTTGAGCGCGCTTCCATCATCATAATAAACAATTATGCTGCCTTCTGCACTATCATCGATTAATCCATTCTCTTCTATAACTGATAACCCCCCATTGCTGCGCACTCGCAATATAACCTGGTCTCCATCTTTGCTCCAACTTATATTTTTATCTATGTGCGAATATCCGCTCACTAGCGTAATATTTATTTCAGTATTCTTCTCAATGCCAAATTTCAATCCATCTCCATTAAAATTATCATATCCGTATGAAATATCTCCGCATGCAAATCCCGGCTCGAGATTGATGGATATATTTGAATTTTTCATAATTCCATAATTTCGAACAACATTTTTGTATTCCTCAATATGTATTTTTTTTCCGACTCTGCCCTGCACCAGCAGATTTTTACCATCTATCACATTCAACCCGTACAATTTCCTAGAGCTTACCTTCACCTCATTAAGAATATCATAATTGTTAGGAATGAATGGCAAATCATTCTCTGCCATAACAATATACATGTATGATAACGCAAGCATAAGCACGATGAGAGTGTACATAAACCCCTTCAACATATCACCTACTGCAAACTTTCATAGATACTATGTATGGAATATTATCTCTCAATATAATGTATCTGTATGGCGCAGCGTTGCATTCGCAATCTTTTCCTTCTTCAATCAGATTCATGTTCTCATCATATATTGAATATTCGCCGCATTTTGATGCCATCTCCATCAGTTTAAGCAGCGAAACTTGAACATCAGCATTTCCGTAAACAGCTGCTATGCTGTCAAGTGCAATAGTGTTTTTATATCCTTCGTTAGCATTCACAGGAATTGATATAATGTAGAACGCAAACAACAGCGCCATCATTGCATCTATGCTGAACACAAATCCTCTCATCTTTTTCCGACTCCTATTATAACAGTGCATATTGAATCTTGCATGCTGACCAGCACGGTGGTGCGCACCATATCATTTTTCCGTGTGCCGCCTTCTGCGGAGATGCCGTTTGCGCATTCGGTTATAATGTGCACATCGTATGAAATGCCCTCTCTGTTAAGGGCTGCATCGCTTCTGAACATCTCATATAACTCTTCATCATTAAGCTTGCTCAAAAATCCGATGAATCCGCTGTTAACTTCATATTTGCCAGTATTGAATGAATATGCGCGCTCAACAAACAATTTAGAAGCGATCCTCTCAGAGACAACCTGCATGTGTTCGCTGCTTACCCTCTCCTTGAACGCGTCAAAATGCGCATTCATAAACGCAATGAGCGACAGAAGCGTTATGATGGCTATGGCAAGCGACGCGCCAATATCCTGCACAAATATCTGGCCGCGGCGTGCATCAATAAGCATTTGCATCATATATATCTTTTTCAGTTATTTTTAAAAGCTGTGGCTTCAAGATATTCCATCTTTTTTATGCCGCCTTTGAACACTTTCATGTCTTTAATTTCGTTGTTGTTCACTGTTATGAAATACACATTATGATTATCCGTCATGAGAACTTTTCCAAACAACTTATCACCTTTGAATTTGAGCTTTGATGTGTCGATTTTTATGTTCCTTGGCAATTCTGAAATATCTATGCTGCTCAATGACCTGTTTATTCTCCTAAGCGAGTCCTTCGCATCTTTGTACACTTTGCTGTTTGGGTCTAACTGAGGCAGCAATTCTTCAAGGTTTTCTCTAATCTCCATAAGCCGTTTTAGTATAATCATCTTCATCATTTTTACACCCTCTTTGGAATACTTTTCATTCCCTTATCAATCTTACCCGCAATCTTTGCCAGGCGGAACAATTTGCGAGATTCTTCTATATTCTGCTTCACTTCCGATACAGCAATCTTATTGACTAATTTTTCAGCAGATAACAACATTTTGCTTTCTTTTATGAGATCTTCAGCCTGCTTCCTTGCAGAAATATTCATTTTGATAGCAGTTGCGCGAACCATTAGAACACCATAATACTATCTCCTGCGATATATATAAATGTTTAGTTGCTTAAATTCCTCGTCAGAGCACAGGTGGTTTAGTTGGATGTGAAAGATGTTGAAAAAGCAATTCATAAATTCTGGGAGGAGAATGAGATATATGCGAAAGTGAAGTCGCTTCGCGCGGATGGCAAGCCATTCTATTTCTGCGATGGGCCTCCATATGCAACAGGCGAGATCCACCCTGGAACTGCATGGAATAAAGTGATGAAAGATGCGTACTGCAGATATTACAGGATGAAAGGATATAATGTGAGGGATCAGGCAGGGTTTGATACGCATGGTCTTCCAATCGAAGTAAAAGTAGAGAAAGAGTTAGGAATCAAGAATAAGAACGAAATCGAGGAAAAAATTGGCGTTAAAAATTTCATCAATGAATGCAAAAAGTTTGCGACTAAATATATTGATGTTATGTCAGGCCAATTTAGAAGCGTTGGAGTATGGATGGATTTTGATGATCCTTATTTAACCTACAAGGATTCATTCATTGAGAAATCGTGGAGCACGATCAAGCGCGCGCATGAGAAGGGCCTGCTCGAAGAACAGTTATATGTTGTGCCATTCTGCCCGCGATGCGAAACTACTTCCGCCAATTATGAGTTGGAGTATAAGGATAAAACTGATCCAAGCATACTAGTGAAATTTAGAATTGAAGGCGAAGAACGCAAGTATCTTTTGATATGGACCACCACTCCCTGGACGCTGCCCGCAAATGTCGCAGTTATGGCGCATCCAGATGAAACTTATGTTGAGGTTGAAGTTGGAAATGAGATATGGATATTTGCAAAAGATAGGTTGGAACATGTGCAGCAATTAGTTGATCATGATATGACTGTGCTGTCAGAATTCTCAGGCAGAAAATTAGAGGGCATGAGATATGGGCATCCGCTTGCAAGCGAAGCGCCTATGCAGAAAAGCATTGACCATAAAGTAGTTTTAAGCGATAGATTCGTGACGATGGAAGAAGGTACTGGGTTAGTTCACACTGCGCCAGGGCATGGACCGGAAGATTTCATTATTGGAAGAGAGAAGGGGTTAGATGTTATATGTCCTGTTGATCAGAGAGGCAGGTTTACAGAGGATGCTGGCAAGTACCACGGATATTATGTGTTTGATGCAAATAAGGCGATAATGAGTGATCTTGATGATAAGAATCTTCTTGTGCATAAAAGTGAAATTGTTCACAGGGCTGCGCATTGTTGGAGGTGCAAAACTCCGTTGATATATCTTGCTACAAAACAGTGGTTCATCAAGGTTAGCATGCTTAAAGATGAGATGATTTCTGCGATAAACGCAACATATTGGAGACCTGAGTATGCAAAAAACCAGTTCAAAGCATTTGTTAGCGATGCGCCGGACTGGTGCATATCAAGGCAGAGGTATTGGGGCATTCCACTGCCGATATGGAGATGCAAATGCGGAGGCATTAAGGTTGTAGGCTCGCGCGGAGAGCTTAGTGTGCAGTTGGAAGATTTGCACAGGCCGGGAATAGATAAAATAACCCTTAAATGCGATAGCTGCGGGTCTGAGATGCATCGGGTGAGCGACATACTTGATGTATGGTTTGATTCTGGAAATGTAGTATGGGCATCTCTGCGCGAAGGAGAGAAGTATGGTCAGGCAGATATGATACTTGAGGGCAAGGATCAAATACGAGGTTGGTTTTATTCGTTATTAGGGTCAGGAGTGGTTAATATAGGCAAATGCCCTTACAAATCAGTGATGATGCATGGGTTTTTTGCTGATGAAAAAGGAGAAAAAATGAGCAAGAGCGTTGGAAATTTTGTCCCGCTCGCAGAAATTCTTAACCGCACCAGCGTTGATGCATTCAGATACTGGAGCATGCAGAATGTCCCGTGGGATGACATAAAGTTTAATTGGGATGAGCTTAATGATACGAAAAGGTTCCTTATGATTGTCCTAAATTTAGTCAATTATATGAAGAGATTTTATGAGAAGCCTGCTTCAGAGTATGATTTATCAAAGTTGGAGAAGGAAGATGAGTGGCTGTTATTGAAGCTGAATATGGTTGTTGATGAATGCACGAAAGCGATGGATGAACTTGAGATGTATCGAGCAACGAGGGCAATAAAATCGTTTATTGTGTATGATTTCAGTAGATTCTATATGAAAATTGCAAAGAAACGCATATCCGAAAATCATAATGCGGGATCAGTTCATCATGTTCTGTATGATGTGATGTTTACGCTATCCAAGCTTATAGCGCCTTTTGCGCCGCATACAGCGGAATTTATGCATCAAGAGTTCTTCAGGAAACATGAAAACTCTGAGAGTGTGCATATGCTTGACTGGCCTGAAGTAAGAACGCTTGAGTTTGACCCTGCGCTAACCAAGGAATTTGAGTATATTGATAAGATAGTGAGTGCAGTGGGCACTGCGCGCAACAATGCGAAAATAAAGATGAGATGGCCTTTGAGTTCAGTTGCAGTTGTTGGGAAAGATGCAGTGCTCGAAAAGGCCGTGCTCAAATTATCGCGCATTATTGAGCAGTTGACAAATGTGAAGGCAGTTAAGTATGTGGATTCTGAAGAGAAAGTGGATTTTGGAAAGTTTGAGAAAGTCGAATTGGATGAAAATGTTTCAGTAATTCTTGATACGCATCTTACGGAGGAGTTGTACGGGGAAGGAATCCGCAATGAGTTCATTAGGAGAGTTCAGGCAATGAGAAAGGAGGCAGGGCTTGTTGAGAGCGATCAGATAGATGTGTTGTATGATGCAAATGATGAGATATCTAAAATTATCGAGAAACATCTGCCTTATATTGCAAAACAGGTTCGCGCGCTCACAATAAAAAAAGAAAAAAGCTTGAGCGACGGAAAGCAGTGGAGAATTGACAAAAACAATGTTATTATAAAATTAGTTTAGTTTTATTTTTTCGTTTGCTTTTGGATAATAGTAGTATTTTTAATTTGATAAATTCGATTTTATTAAGAGTGTGCAGTGCATATTCATTTCCAATCCTCACAAATACCTGTGAACCGATATTACCGATATTAATCAGGTGAATTAGTTATTCCCTTAGGAATTCTGTATTCCTCCCACTTAATTCTTCTGTCTTCGATTGTTCTTTTTAGTTTGCGTTCAACTGCGCTTAGCTGCGCCTTACCGCTCTTAACCTCAACGAATACAATCTCTTCAATATTCTTATCATCCATTCCCTTAAAAACTATGAAATCAATCGGCTTGCCGATAAACCTAACCTCAGTTGGCTTATATTTGAAATCCGGAAGATACGGCGCAAGTTGCTCTGAAAATTGACCGCCAAGCACCGATCGCGAGCGTTTAACTGCATCTTCCCGTTCATTTTTTATCAATTCATTAAGTTCAGATTCGCTTAGCACAACCATGCCTTTTGTTGCGATGTATCTCCCCATAAAATATGCAACAACTGCGACGAATGCGAGCAGCAAAAAAGCAATGATTAATGTTAGGATTTCCATGACAAAATATGTTGAGATATAAATATATTTGTTGCTTTCCTAACAGAGAAACATTGCGGCTGTAGTCTAGTCTGGTTAGGACATGGGCTTCCCAAGTAAAAGAAAGAGGGGCACATCTGCATCAACGGTGCAATCTGTTGATGTCTTTCGCATTCTTTTGGAATGCTCAATCCACCCTTTCTTTTACACTCGCGTGGTTTGGAAAAAGCCTATGACCCGGGTTCGAATCCCGGCAGCCGCATTCATTATGTTTCTGCGTCTGCCTTGCAAATCTTCGATTTGCCACTCTCGCTTTGCCTTGCAAACCTCGATCCCGGCAGCCGCATTCATTATGTTTCTGCGTCTGCCTTGCAAATCTTCGATTTGCCACTCTCGCTTTGCCTCGCAAACCTCGATCCCGGCAGCCGCATTCATTATGTTTTTGCGTCTGCCTTGCAAATCTTCGATTTGCCACTCTCGCTTTG
>JAJSAH010000007.1 GCA_024274875.1 archaeon | reverse complement strand
GTTTATGAGGAAACATATGTTGTTTTTGCTGGCGGTTGTGCTGGCAGGCAATTTGGTGTTCGCGCAGACATTGTCTGAGCAATTGTCGAACATAATGACCCAAATACAGAGCATCGTGCCGATAGTGGCACTCGTGATGATTGTGCTCGCAGGATTAGTGTATGCAGCAGGGCAAGTGATGGGAGCTGAAATGAGATCAAGGGCAAATGTATGGGCAACATCACTGCTCGTAGGGGCAATTATTGGGTTGGTGCTTGCTGCAACAGCGCCGGGAATAGTAGGACTGTTCAGCGGAGCAGCACTGCTAACTTCATAAATTACTAATTTTACATTTTTGTGAGATTATGATGCAAAAATTGTGGATAGCTTTATGTATATCCATAATTGCGATCTCATTCATAATCAGCACGGCTGCGCCATTATACGGCGATGAGGGATTGTACAGCATAAGCATAAAAGACATCATAAAGAATGGAATGCAATTGTATCCCACTTATTTTGGAGAGCAGATGCACTGGAAACCTCCGCTGATGTTTAACTTGTATGCACTGCTAATAAAGCCATTCTACAAAGCAATGCCTGATGAAATATTACTCCGAATGCCATCATTAATCATTATGCTGATATCAACATGCATTACATACAAACTATTGGAGGATGACCTGCCGAGAAACACTATCCAGTACGCAATCCTGCTCTACTTAGTATCACTGCCCGTGCTTGGATTCAGCATTAGAGTGCTTACTGATACGCTTGCATTCATGTTCACAGTCGCCGCCATATACGCGACCAAATTGCACTCCATTAAACCAAGCTTAATCACAGCAGTTGGGATTGGGGTGTTTGCATTGCTGGCAGGATTTTCAAAATCATTAATCATACTGTTGTTGTGCGCTGCGCTCTGCATAACATACTATTATTTTAAGGCCAGGAAGCTTAATGCAGAAATCATCCTGGCATTGCTTGCCGCAATTGCCATCCATACAATAATCCCATATTTGTTCAATATGGATTATACAATATTAAATGTAGGCGATGCAACGCGCATTGATTTGTCTAAAATGCATCGCAATTTTCCATACTACCTTTTTGGAGGGGGCATACCAGCGATCGTTTCGTTGATATTTTGCGGGCGCAACATATTGAGAGGCAAGATAGATTTCTACTCTGTATGGGCAGGTGCATCATTGATAACCCTTATTTCATCTTTCAGCTACCTCCCATGGTATCTAATCTACTTCACTCCTGCATTTGGAGCGGTCATAAGCAGGGAGACTGAAAACAATATCATGGACAAAGCTGTAATCGGCCTTATAATCATAGCAACGTTTGCAACGTCATTGTATCTAACGTATAATGTGTATGTCTCGTATTACCTAAATGAAGCAGAAATAATCGATATCTCTCAATCATACAAAAACGATAAAATTATGGTCATAACTAAGTTTGGAGAGGCAATTGCATCCAATATGCATGATTTTCCTTACTTCGTTATGATAACTCCGCAGAACGGGTTTCAAGGCAATCCAATAAATTATATAGTTAAAGAAGAGACGCTGAAAGAAGATAACATTAAATGTTTACTGTATGATTATGAGAATGATTCGTGCGCGCCGCCGCCCGTGCGGCTGCTAAATTCAACCGAAAGATACTTTCCTCCAATCGGAAGGACTGATAAATATTGGAATGGCGGGTTTGATGTGATTTTTGCAGAAGAACCATACGCGAAAGCAATTCTAAAGATTGCGCCTGAATATAATGTAGAGCATATAACAAAAAATGGAAGATACTATGTGCTTAAAAAGTAATGCGATGCTATGGCTAGCATTAGCCGCGCTTGCAGTGTATTCATTCATAGTTGCATTTGTATACGGAAGCAATCTATGGTTTATTGGAGATGAGGGGTATTATTCAATAAGCATATATGAAGCAATCAATAATGGTCCAAACTTATACATCACATTCTTGGATAAACCTGCGTTCTGGAAGCCGTTCCTTATGGTAGATGCATACGCATTGATGGCGCAGTTGTGGAACTGGGCGCTCCCGCCCACTATCTCATACAGGTTGTGCTCGGCAATATTCTCTGCGATAAATGTCGGTTTAGTGTATCAAATAAGCAGGAATTTTGTGGATGAAAAAAAGCTATCATAGCATCACTGATATACATGCTCAACCCAATCATACTGATATACGGAACAAAAATATTCATGGAAACATTTGCGATGACTTTTGTGTTCGCAGGCCTGCTTGCAACCATGCAAATGTGCAGAAAAGACAACAAAATTAATGAATATGCATTGCATGCGGCAGTTGCAATTGCAATTGTAGGAGCTTCATTCGCCAAATCAACCACAATAGGAATAATGGCTGTGATGATATATGCAATGTATGCATTTTTTGCCAACAAAAAAAAGCTTGGAGGCATAATTATGAGCGCTGCTGTCTCAGCAGGCATCATACTTGCAATTCCGTTCCTTACTGAGTTTCCAAATGCATACTTTAAGCTGTATATGGAGGATTTCTTCATAAAAAGGTTTGATAAAAATATATGGTTCAATAATCTTGTTTCTGTGATAGGGGCAATAATTCATCTCGTGCCAGCATATATTATAGGATGGAGCAAGGTTGACATAAAGAAATGGAAAAACAAATTCTTGCTGCTGTGGATCGCGCCGCTGCTCATAATCGCGCTTAAAACCCCATATGTATGGTATGCATACTATTTCATTCTTCCATTATCCATCGTTGCGCTCGCGGGCATTAATATGGATAAGCTTGATATTGCAGTTATTGCTGCATTAATTATCGCAGGAATTGGCACTTTTGCGTTCGCAAACTACATGCATGTAAACAAAACTACTGAACTAAAAACCATTGAGTACATAAGCGAGAATGTGAGCAACGATTCATGCGTTCTTTATGCTGGCGCAATCACCCCAATGATTTACTCTTATTTGGAGCACAACGGATACAACTTCAATATTGCGCTAAGCAATGTATTGTGGAGAAACGGAACGGAAACCGTGCTCGATGCCAATTTAACCAATGAGCAATTGAACAAACTTGTGCATAATTACACTAACGCGAACTTCATAAACAAATTATCTGAGAAGAAATATTTGTTCTCTGAATGGAACAGTATGAGCGATGAGATTAGGTTCATTACAGAAAACGATAACTGCACAATGTTTGATTATGCGATTATCACGGATTATTATAAGAAGCACAGAGTGGACGGATATAGATTGGTTTACTCAGACAAGCAGATTACCGTTTGGAAAAAAATGCAAGGAGAAGGAGTTGGGTAAGGAATTCTATGCGAGTTTTAAGGTCAAGCTTGCTGTTGCCTCCATTGCGGTAATGGAATTGTATGGGAACTTCCTTAACCGAGTCAAAAGAACCCTTGAAAAGAAGCTCGAGAAGGATTTTATAGCCAATTGGATTTATTTTCTTGACTAAATCTATAAATGTGCTGGCTCTGAGCATAAAGAAACCGCTCAGCGGGTCTTTAACATATATGCCAAGCAAATATCTGCACAAAAAAGTTCCTATTTTTGAGTCAATCCTCTGCACATTACGAAGGTCTTTGACAAACCTCGATCCTATTATCAGGTCATTGCCTGACATGCGCTTAAGCATGGAAGGAATGTAGGCAGGGTCATGCTGCAAATCTCCATCCATCACGCACACGATATCCCCTTTTGAAGCGCACAACCCGCACACAACTGCGCTAGAAAGACCAAGCTTGCTGTCTCTGTAAATATACTTGATTCTGGAATCTCTGACAGCAAGGGCCTTTATTTTGCCTCCTGTTCCATCCGAAGATGCATCATCAACAAAAATGATTTCGTAATCTGCATTAACATGCTCGCGAATTTTATCCGCAAGCAGAACAACATTCTTAACTTCATTATGCACAGGCACTATCACAGACAGCATATTCGCTAATTAAGCCAAGATATTTTTTTAAACATAATAACTGTAATATAGTGCATGAAATATCTCATCTTTGCGCTTATGCTTGCGATGGCATCTTTGGCTTTTGGATGGACTAATTACACAAACCAATATGTTGCAAAACAGGTGCTCTTAGAGTCATACCCACAGTGCATCGACCAAATTAAAGAAGGCGTGTTGTTGCCGATTGCGAATGAGCCATACGATGAAGTGTTGGGCGAACCTGCAAACCTGCACTGCGATACTCTCATGTGCCCAGCATTCGACCCTAATTATTGCACAACTGAATCTAAAACCTGCGCAAGCGAGAGCAAAGCCGGCGAGGTTAAAAGTAGTGCTAAAGGCCTGTGCAATTGCGAACAAGCAAAAAAATTGAGCGAAGCAATCACATACTTCATATCGAAATACAACCCAATGAACCTGATGATTAATGAGAAATGCGGAGATGAATTTGATCAAGCAGTTGAGGATGCAGTAAAAAGCGGAAATGAAACATGGAGCGTAGAGTTCCAGTGCTCCGCGCCTAACAGAGTGTTTGAGTACAACTCTAAAAAATTTAATGAGATGATAACCTCTGCTGCATCGTTTGCGTTCGCGGAAGCATTCAGCGGGTCAAGCCCATGGTTCTGCTACACTCTTGGCGCATCAGCGCACGATGAGGAAAACGGTGAAGAAGCTGTTCTTAAACCGGATGGCGCATTCTGCGCAAAAAGCAGCGATTGCGAAAGCGGATACTGCAATAATAATGTGTGTTGCTCTGGTGATGTTTGCTGCCCCGTTCCTGGAGTTAAGGGATATCCATGCGAGAATGGAGAAGTTTGCTCTGATAAATATACGTGCATTCAAGTCAATCTGCTCAATGGAGCAAAGTGCGATGATGATGCGGAATGCATTTCAGGAAATTGCAAGCCCGGCACAAAAAGCTCAATAAACAGGTTCTGCTGCGCGGCAGGCAACGAATTCTGCTGCGCATCAGATGATGACTGCCTTTCTTATGAAAAATGCGAAAGCAATACATGCATTGAGATTAAGCAGGAAATTGAGCCGGAAATAAATGAATCTGCGCTGACACCTGAAGAGCAGGAAGAGATTAAAAGAGAAACTTGCATCTCTCTATCCATAATCATATTCATTGCAGGCAGCTTGTACATCTGGAAAAGGAGTTATGGTTAGCGATGGGTTGTATTGAATTGATATTTTATGATGAGGATCCTGCTGCGCTGAATATCGCAAGCATGTTGCAGGATGAAGGGTTTGACAGGTTCAAAACAAAAGCAGTGGATAAAAATATACTATACTCCGAGGGCATATTTGAGCAGGGAAAAACATACATTGTGCTCAGCAAGCATAAGAGCGAAAAGCAAGTTCGAGCAATCACATGCCATCACACTGGCAATTGGACTGAAGAAGCAAAATATGGGGGCAAACCATTCAGCACAAGCATATCCATCCCAAACATCCTTAAAGGAATTTTTATGCAGATGCTTGATGAGATTGAAAACGCACCGGGGTTTGCAGCAACGCTGGAAGTCACGCATCATGGCCCAACTCCAAACATACCTATCATGTTCCTTGAAATAGGCAGTTCAAGGAAGGATTGGGTTGATGAAAACGCAGCAAAAATAATATGCAGTGCACTGCAGGAATTTGAGCCATGCGAAGAAGGAGAGGTGGTTATGGGCGTTGGGGGACCGCATTACGCGCCAAATTTCACACGATTGTTAGATAAATATAGAATTGGGCATATAATTCCAAAATATGCAATAGACGGATTGAGTTATGAGGCATTCTGCAATGGCATCGAGAACTGCCAGCAAAAAACTGAAAAAATATTGATGGATTGGAAGGGAATGAGCGCGCAGCATAGGGAAAAGATTGCCGGGTTTTGCAATAAATATGGAATTGAATATGTTAAGTATAAATGATTAAAAGAATTGGCTTAATGTTGATTGCCGAAGTATGCGGTCTCTTGAAATGTATTCGCGTATAGGGTTTTTAAGCAGGATTTTTGCATAATCGAGCATGTCTGCAAGAGTGCTGAATCTAGTTGCCCTATTCTTGAATGCGTTCCTGACATTCTCCCTAACCTGCCACACGCCAACAGGAACCATGTATCCAGGGTCGATTTCCCTTATAACAACTACTCGAGCCTGCTTTCCCCTATTAAATAAATGCTCCGTCACCGCGAAACGCGATGCGTAATACCCTCCTCCCTGCAATTTTGCATAGCTCGACCTTCCATAAAACGGCTCATGCTCAACAGTTACATATGCTCCGCCCATATTTGGATCGGATAAATTCCATAATGAACCCTTTGCCCACGCTTCAAAATTTTCAAACTCCCACCTGCCAGGGATAAGCAATACTATGTATCTATTGTTAAGATATTCGTTATAATACAATTCATACTCGCATATCTCCTTGCTGGACTTAATTGCATCTATATGTATTTTAGATAGCATATCATCAGTTGCGGTTATGCTCCATCTAGTAGGAACTAACCTGCGGTCTTTATGCCTTCCAAAAACGCCTGCGCTGAGAACGCGAGTTAAGTAATAATTATCGTATTTCTTATGCATCAACTCTTTGACTGCGTCAACCGTCCTTACATCCTCCTCTTTAATGCTCTCAATCTTTTTTGGGATTCTTGCATTGCCTACTATCGAGTAATTCTCAATTATGCCTAACGGGCCCATAGGTTGGGTTAATGGGGAGAATGTCACATCTCTTTTTGGGATTGATTTGAACACCAATTCCACATCAACTGGTTTCTGCGATAAAACCACTTCCTGCATATCACGCACATATTTATCCTTAGCGAAAACCTCCCTCTTAACCGCACTCCTAAAGAGTTGAGAACGCTGCTTAATTATTTCCGGAAGGCTCATCCCATACATTGCCTGCGGATCATCAACCACATCTGCCTCGCTTGCCATTGCACCAATAGATACATAAGGATATCCAGTATGGCCAACAAATATGTTCGGAGGAGAAGGACCGAACAACTCATTTTTGATCTTTGCATACACTGCCCTCTGCGCATTCATTTTCTCTAATATAGGGCACTTGGATTGGCCGCATAAAAGCCTTGATCCTTTGCATGAAACGCATAAATGAGCAGGAGGCAACATGCAAAAATTAAGGAAAACTCATCTTTTAAAATAATTGGTTGCTAATTTCCAACATGCCCATAGGCGAGTTCATTCAAGAGCATTTCATTAATCCAATATTGCTTCACAGCGGGTACAATCCAATAAACACAATCGCATACGCGATCATAGCAATTGCATGCGCGTATGCAATATACAAGTTGTTCAGAAGAATAAATGTTGATTTTGATAAGGATTTCATAGTGAGAGTGGTTCCATACATACTGCTAGGCTCAACGATAAGAGTTGTTACTGACAGCATCGATACTGGAACAATGCAAAAATACGACGGTCCTCTTCGCGCAGTATACGAGATTATAATCAATTCGCATATGTATGATTATGGATTTGCAACAGCAAGCCCAGGCATATATGTTATTATCGGCCTGTTCGCAACAGCAACTCTATATTACTCATACAAAACAAAAAATCGCAACTTGGGCCCAGGAATTGCGCTTGCGCTGTTTATATTCCATCTGCTCATCTTGATGCCTATGTTCATTAACATAGAATATCTCGCGCTTATACTCCTTCTCGCATCACTAACGGCATATATATACATAAGCGTAAAAAAAAGCAGCAGCGTTCCAATGCATTGGCTTATTTTATTCTCGCAATCGTTAGATGGATTCGCAACATTCATAACTCTTGATGTATACAATAAAATCGCAGGAGGATCATATGTGGAACAACATGTGCTCGCAAACATGCTTGCAGGGTTGTTCGGCGGATCGATGGTTGGGTTTGTCTTGATAAAAATCGCACTGTCGATTGCAGTTATATACATGCTGGAAAAGGATGATAATGCTCCTGAAAAAGGTTTCATAGCAATGCTTGTGATCATATTCGGCATGGCGCCAGGGGTTAGAAACATGCTTCGTTTGACAGTTGGTGCATAAAATGCTGCATTTAATAGGAACAGGGATATGGAGATGGGATGATATAAGCGTAAGGGGAATTGAGATATGCAGGCGCGCTGATGCAATTTATTTAGATGAATACACAAGAAGATTTGATGAGGCAGAACTAGAAAAGTTAAAGGCGCATATAGGCAAAGAAATTATCTCAGCAAACAGAAAAGAGCTTGAAGAAAATTTGGGCTTCCTTGAAAGAGCCAAAGAAGAGGAAATTGTTCTGTTGGTTCCAGGAGACCCGCTCCTTGCAACAACGCACATAACTGTTCTGAGCGAAGCAAGGAAAAAGGGAATTGATGCAGAAGTTGTGCACGGAAGCAATATACACGCGGCGCTAATCGGAGAAGCCGGGCTGCACATATACAAATTTGGCGGCAGCTGCACGATACCTATGAAAGAGAAGGGGATAAAACCATACAGCACATACGACAAGATTGCAGAGAATATGAAACGCGGGCTGCATACTTTGGTTTTTTTTGACACAGACCCAATACGAGAAATGCCAATGCGCGAAGCAATAGGCATACTTGAAGAAATAGAATCTGAAAAAGGGCTAAATGTATGCGGTGGCGAAAACTGGATCATTATCGGGTGCAGGATTGGGAGCACTGAGCAAAAGCTCATATATGGAATGATAAAACAAATCAAGCAGATTGATTTTAAAGGGCCGTGCGCAGCAATATTCCCAGGAAAACTGCATTTTTCTGAGGAGGAATTCCTTGAAACGCTGAAGTTATAATAAATAAAAATGTTTTGTGAGATAGTTGTCCATGGCTTTGGAATACAAAAGCATCATAAAAAAGATTGATGAATCCAAATCGATGACTAAAAATGAAAAAATCATAGTTAAAGAGGCAGTTGACCAGATGTTCTCAAAGTATGCAATAGGGGTTAATGGAATCGTGAGCATGTTCAAAGTGACTGCAGATAAGAAAACATTCAATACCTTCAGGCAGATTATCAGCAGGGCGAAAGCCAGAAAGAAAAAGGGGGGTAAAGCGCTTGATGAGAAGGACAGAAAACTCTTAAAGAAAGTGCTGTCATACTTAAGAAAAGAGAGTGTTAATAGGATTTGCAGCGCGATACAGAACGGCGATTACCTATTCCTTGAAATGCTGAACAAAAAAATGAAAGAGGTTGATTTGGAGGAGATGGATAAACTGCAAAGAATCATAGAAAAGCTATGATTGTTGTTCCCCTTTTACTTTTCTATACTGCAAAGGATTCTTTATGCCGCAGTTTGCAGTGCATATCCCTTGGCTGCGCAATGTCCTGCAAGACGGCATCGAATATCCCTTCTGTTTAATATGCTGGATCTGGTATGAAGTGACTTTCTCATCAAAATTAGGCGAGGATGAAAATGCATTGGATATTCTTGATGCATCCCATCCTCTTTTAACAAGGAATACTGCAAGCGACCATCTCTTCAAATGCGAAACCTTATTTCCTGATTGCAGCTCTTTCATAATGTTCTCCATGCAAGGTGCAATATCCTTGCTCATCTGCCCAAATGACGGCGAGGACTGCCTTATCTCAGAAGCAATCTCATTCACAACCGGTATGAGAATTTTTTTTATTGAATCTCCTATGAGCGATTCGCGTATGGGCAATCCAACAAGCACCTTGCGCTTAATCGCTTCGCGAAGAATCACATCTTTCTCATAAGGTTCAATTTTAACTTTTCCGTCATAAACAATCCTGTTGGACAGTTTCATCGATGCAAAACCTGTGTTAAGCTTGAGAAACTGGTTGAGAGGCATGCATAAACCCTCGCTCAACTCTAAACCTAACTCTTTCATGAGATATTCATAATCTCCATTCTTGCGGCATAATTCAAGAGCGCGCATGCTCTCTGCCTTCGCAAACGAATCTATCTTGCGGTTCAGCAAACTAATGATTATCCTGCTGAGCGCATATGTTTTAATATCATCGAGTATAGATGAATCAGAGTTGCTTGAATATGTGCTGTACTGAACGTGGTGGTATTTTATTGCGTTCAGCACGCGCTTTTTGGCAAGCTGCACAATTCGTTCATCAAATTCATCATCGAGCATATCTTTCCTAACTGCGTCCTTAACTGCATCTAAAAATGGGTAATACGCATACTCTTTTTTCATCTGATTAAAATAAAGAAAATACATTTAATAACTTTATACTAAAAAATATGTTTATGGATACGAAGAAGATTTTCATTGCAATATTTGCCATTATCGCAGTCGGGTGGAGCTTTAATATTGGAGAGTACATCACATCAAACGAAAGCACTGATGATATTACATACATAGATATGGTTGGGCCGGAAGGAGCTTATGTGATGTATTACATAGACAATGTCCCAATTATGCTCATACATAGTAATGAAATCGTAGATGATAATGAAACTATCAGAGAGGTGCTTCTTAGGTATTACTTTGATAAGGATTACCTAAAAGATGATGAGCTCGCCAGCATCATCAATAAAACAGTTTCGTTCAACGAATCAAGAAAGAACTTGTATGATGATGGAGTGATTCATACATACAGCCCTCCGGAAGCATACTGTCTTCAAATAAGCGGGCTTAAGTTCAAAGATTGCTATGATAAAGAGTCATGCTTGCTCGCATGCGCATCTGTGCCGGTATGCAAGTATGCATTGGAAGGCATAGGAGATGATGAAGCATTTCTTGAAGGCATGCAGCAACTGAAAGAAGATACGGACGGAATGACGGAATCGGTTGAGAAAATCATTGCGATATCGAATGCATTGAGAGGAATTAGTTACAGCGATTATGATGAAAACGTATCGCAGAACCTTACTGAACTTATGCAAGAGATGAAAAAATTGAAGTCGTACAAAAAGAGCGTGGAGAATAATTTCCTGCTGTCAGATTTGCTGCCTTCTCCTGGATTGCAAAGTTTCTGCCCGCCGGTCAATTACTCAACAGACCTTGCGGAAGAGCTGGAAGATTTAGCAGATTTATACGATGCGCGGCTTAGGAACCTAATGAATGTTGACGACCTTGCAGATGAATTGGCCGAAAGGACTGAAGAGCGCAAGCAGATTAAGATATTGCTCGATACGGAAAGCGAGTTTGGGCAGAAGTTCAGTGATTTGGAGGAGAGATACGATGACTTATACTCAAAATACATACGAGTGTCAAAGGTTGTTAATGACACAACTCTTAAATCCGACATCAATGTGCTGAAAAGCAAAAAGAATGTTGCAAGAGATCAAATCTATTCAGGAAATTTCAGCAAAGCAGATTTGGTTATTAGACAGTTCAATGTACTCGCAGATGATTTTGAAGAGAAAATTGAGCTATATTTCAACAAAACATCTAAAATTGAACTGCTTCAAGAGAGTTCCAATAAAAAAATTATCATGGCTGAATGGGATATTGAGATAGACAATATATTCCTTAATCAACAGCTTCAGGATGTTAAGCAGAGAAAAAATGCGCTGGATGAAAAGATTTCAGGGAAACTCAATCCAGATGAAATAGATGGGGTGGTGGAAGAATACCAACGGGTGCTTGAAGAGATTGATGAAATAATACAAGTAAAAAGAGAGCATGCGCTTGATGCAGCCCTTGATAAAGTAATAACTGCAACAAATAAGTATTCTAACACGCTCGCAAGCGCATATGTGAGCGCAACAGGAGGCACATACAAGCAAAGAAAACAGGTGAGGGATTTTGTGCTCCCAGCAACATTGGTTATGGTTGATCTGGTGGCAATATCATCATTTATCGCAGCGTTTGTGTATATGATTGCATCCGGGAAAATCAGGCTTCACAAACTGGCAGCAATGCTTTGGTCATTCATATTCATAGCGTTCTTCATGACGGTTGCGGGCGGATCAATCGCATCATACATATTGATAAATGAAAAAACAAACAAGGCAAGCTTTGGCTCATTCTACTCAGATGTGACTGCAAGCAATGAGGTCGCGATTATCATTGACAAAAGAGCCGGCGATGTGAGTGAGGATTGCGCTGATTCGCTTAAATCAACGCTTGAACAAGGAATGAATAAAACCGTTCGTTATTACTGGTTTGAGCTGGATGGATGCAGAAAGAAGTATGCAACAGGGGAGGAAGTAAGCAATGAAAAAATCAGCATAGATGCATGCGATGAGGAAATAGAAAGCATGCCATCAATTGTTATGAGAATAAGTGATTCAGATAGTACGAAGTTTTCGATAAAATATACTTCTGTTGCGCGCATAGAGGGTTCTAATGATTATATTAACCTGTGCCAATTGGATACAATCTTAAAAGAGGGCTGAGAGTGATAGAATGGAGCAAAAAACTCTCATAATAGCATCGCTTCTCGCGATGCTCTTCATAATACTCGTGTATGCTTTTACTCACAAGCCTGCTGGGGGTTTTGGAGGGGAGATTATCTTAGGAAACAGCACCATAAGCCCTTACGAACTCTCATTCAAAATAAACAGTGCGAAAAGCATAGCCATAATTATGGATGCAAGAGAGGTTGCGCAACCTGGAAAAGTAAAAGTATATGAATGCGCGGTGGGATTCGCTGGAAGCATTGCAATGCTTAATAAAACCGTGAAAAATTTTGCAATCGATGCTGATTACTGCATCAAAAATGATATGAATAAGACAAGCATAAACGAATGCAATAAGCTTGCGCATGAGAGCGATTACATAATTCTCATAAAAGGAACTGCAAACTCAAGCAAAACCGAGTATTATGAAGACCACATCTATGTTGAAGTGCCAATAGATTATGAAAAAGAATGTGGAATTCGCATTAAGTAAAAAATCACAGGAAGATTAGTACCGGAGAATCGCGCCGATGCCATAAAACCCGTTGTAGAATTGGGCGCCCTCCTGCGTCTCAGTAGAGATGAATTCTATGCTTGCTCCTGTGGATTCGGCAAGATTTTCCAATTCCTCAATCATATCATGGTCTTCGTTTATCTGAATTTTGCCGCCGCATTCGCACTTAGGAATTGAATCCTTATCATATGTGTAGGTTTCATAGTTCTTTCCGCATTTTTGGCAGGTGTATTTCAACCTGTGCAAGTACAATTCATCCGATATGAGCAATGTGCCAACCCTCCCATTCTTCAACGCCTCATAAACCTCTTTGATGCCGTATGTTGCAAGGCTTCCCTTGGCAACTCTCTCTAAAAACATGCTGACAATTTTCTTCTCCTTAACCGCCTCTTGCTCAGAAATAATTTCATCTACTTTCTGCATCATCTCTTGTATGCCGTATTCATCCGAATACCCTGTATCAACTTTGCCGAGAACTTTAATTTGGTAGTTAAAATAACCTCCATCAAGGAAATAATCCTTAACTGGTCCTGGACCGCCTATGATTGCGCCTTTAAACTTATCTAGATTTAAAAATATCTGGTCCATCGCCTCTCCTACGCGTTTATAGTATTCCTCTTTGCCTTCTTCAACAAGCCTTTGATACCTTCGCGCTGACTGTCCGCCCTTATGCGTTTTAGAAGGAGCGGTGGAATGTATATGGCGCACTATGCGCACATTCTTACCCTCCAAAACAGCTATCGTTGCATCCTTTCCATCAATGGCCACTAGCCCATAAACCTCTTTAGGTTTTGTGAACACAAGCAAAGGCTCAAGAAAGAACTCAGAATCGCACCTGTACAACTGAACTGAAATCGGATCAGGGGGGACCAAATAATAAAGCTTTATGTCGCTTTCACCAGGATTTTTAGAGACATTGCCAGCAAAAATGGCTATGCCCGTTTCAGGAGGAGCATTGAAATGCTTAAGGAAATTCAGTATGCGTTCAAGAGCGCCCAAAACATTATTCCTAGTCTGTTTTGACTTGATATTGCTCGCCTGGCTATATTCAGAACGCAATCTTGCGGCAACCTCGCCTATCGGATACTTGGGAGGAATGTATAATGAAATCAATTCAGTGCCAGAGCCATGGATTTTTGCAAGCTCCGCTAGATACCTCTTCACTTCTCTTCGGCTTTTCTCCAATTTCTTATCTTTTTCATCAGGAATAATTTCACCCTCCTATTGTTTAGCCCTGTCAAGATAAGAAGGTTTTTTGCGGACAGCAATTCGCTTATTAAGGTTCATCAATTTCTCAGCAAATTCGCTTAGATATCTCTCACCCTCACCTTTAAGCTCAACAGATATTGCCTTGCTGTCATTTGCATACTCGCCTCCTCGGATGATGTCAAGAAGCCATACAGTCGGAAGAATATCATCTCTGCCTGACATGTCATACACGGCACCGTAAACAGTTATGTTTTTGGCTTTTATTCCAGCAAGACCGCGCGCAAATTCCTTAATGTTCTGCATTTGAAGAAGCACATTCTCCTGGATTGCATGGTTTATCAAATCCTGTTTGTCATGCTGTTTTGCGCGCTTAACTGCCGGCGCGATGTAATTGACCAGCGAAATTAGAGATTCATGAGGAAGAGATGATGGATCGCTATAATGATTGCATGCAGCGGTGACCGCACCGCAGCCAGTATGCCCCATAACCAGCAGGCTCAACCTGTCATCAACTGAAAAATGCGTAAGCGCATAAGCAAGAGTTGATCTCGACTCATCACCAAGACCGAACACATTCCCGGCATTTTCAACACTGAATATATCGCCGGGCTGCGCATTGAACAGGTTGTAATCAACGCGGGAATCTGAGCAATACAACCAAACTAACGGTGGATTTTGACCCGCCTTCAATTTTTCCAATAACTCTGTCCTATCTTCACTCATAAAACACACCTTTTGCAATCACAGATTCTTTGAAATCTTGAACATTAATAAATCTCTTCTGCACTGCTCAACCATCGATCGCGATACATCAAGCTTCCTTCTGAAACCTGGCAATATAGAATTAGAATATCTTACTGGCAATAAGTGTTCATACAAACCGCTCATCACATCAAACAGCTCAGATGCGCGCGCAAAATCGTCCTTTCGCAAATGCTCTACTATCTCCCTGCGCAATTCGCCAATCAAGTCAGAAAGTCCAAGCAAATACGCGTCAGGTTTCACATTAAGCTCTGCATAATGAAGGGCAGGATTGCCAGACATAATATCATAAAGCATCACTGCCTCTACATACTCTTGCTGGGCAATCAACACATTAGGGGCGTTTGATTCAGCCAGCTCAAAAATGGATTGTTTTAACGAGTCAAGAATTTGAGACGCCGCATTCATATCTGAAGCGTGTACAAGCTGAACTGCGCGGCCGCACTCCCTTACTATGCGTTCGGATTTATCGCGAATTGCCTTATGCTCGTTTTCCTTATTATCGAGTTCAGAAACTGCATCCCTAATTGCCTTAAATATTTCATCCATATGCCCATTTAAACGGATAACATTTATATAGAAATATATCATATATTTATCATGCGGCACATATATGTATTTGTATTGTTCATTTTGATGATCGCAGGTTCGATCAACGCCGTATGCAAATACTCAAATAATATGCAAATATCGGATGTTGGGCTCACTACGATATACCCGCAAGCAGGCATAACAGAACATATATGGTTCAATGTTCACAGTAATGAATTGTATTTTGGAGACTTAGATATCTACTTAGAGAAAAGCGGTGTGAAATATCCATTGCTCTCCGATGAGATTTACTTGGTTAAAGGAGATAACAGGTTAGAATATGATTTTAAGCTGAGCGGCTTGCTTGATGCCGGCGCATACATGCTTCATATACGCATAGGCACATACGATTATACTATGCCAATCACTATCAGCAATGATGATGGTATTGAAATCCATGGATATTTGCCCTCCACGCCAACATATGATGGAGAATATGCATTGGCAATGCAAGCGTATGCAAACGGAACTGCAAAAGCTTCATATGAAGTGCGCAGAGGATATTCGAACGCAGATTATGGCAGTTATGATATAAATAGCGAGAATGGAATCATAGGCATTTCAAAGAGCTGCAATAATTGCAGAATAAAACTTCAAATCGCATACGGCGATTTGATTGCTGAAATGGATGAAATCTTTGGAACTTACGATCAACCTTACCTAAGAATAATAAGCTTTAACAGCGATGGGATTTCTTTGGAAAGCTGCGCATCCAACCAGTATGAAGTATATGTAAACGGAGAGAAAATTGGAACGCGGAATGGAATTGGTAGAATAAATATCCCATTATCAAGCGGGTATGAAGAATTGAATATTGCATTGAGAAAAAGTAATGCAGGAACATTGATAGATAGGTCAATATCGCTCTCAAAATTCCCCAGCAAGAATGCATCTATAAAACTGAATATTGATGATGACTCCCCTTTTTCTGTGAGCATAACTGCTTATGATGAGTATGGAAGGAGAGTACATAGCGAGGGACTGTTAAGAATATATGATGAGGATGGAAATGAATATGTGGATTTCATATCATTTGATGGAGAGTACAAATGGAAAGAAAACCTAAAAGATGGAGAATACACTGTGGAGTATAACAGGGTTTCTGCGAAAGGCAATGCAAAAGCAAAAGTGTTTGCGGAAGAAGAAAGAGAGATTAATAGGGAATTAACTGGGTCTGACATTGCGCCAATACTTGCAGCGATGGTTGCCCTCGGCATAATTGTGCTCATAATCGTATGGATGAAGCGGAAGGTTTAAATATGATTGAATACATATCAGAATGTGATGAGATGCAAATACGCGAAGAAGAGAAAAAAACGTTGGGTTGGGTTAAGGAGGTTTGCAGCAAGTATGGTGCTGGCTTCAAGCATAATTACTGCGGCGCCAGGTTTTGCGAAAATAAACCATGAGGTTGATAATGTGGGTGCTCAAAAAATTGCTGAAAAAAAGAAGGAGGTTCTGTCCATAGACAGCGAAGATGCCACTAATTTGTTCAAGGCAATACAGGATGGGTTTAATCCATCTGAAACGCACAAAAAAGAGGCGCTTAATTATCTTACAAACGTGCTGAAACGTTTGGGAAATGCAAATAATCTCAATAAAATAAGTGGAAAAATTGAGAAAGAGATTAAGAAAAAACTTGTGAATTTGGTTAATAAAAAATTCGAAAATCAAGATGCACAGCGCTTAATAGAAGCAATCAATTCAATAAGGATTGCTGATATGTGGTCTAATGTGGTCGATGATGACAAAATATTAACGATAGAAGAGCTGAACAGACGGAATGCGGCAGAATATGCTGCGGACTACATTAAGCTGGCAGGCATACTTGCAGTGTTAAGTGAGGAACATACATATTTAGAAGTCAAGTACGATCTAGATGATAATAATGTCGATGAAATAATAAGAATAAATAATTCACTGAGAGATGCCGAAGCAAAGACATCCGCAGATATTGCAAACCTATGGAAGCGCATTCCAGAATGGACTGAAGAGCTTATGCCCCCATTAAAACTGCAATACTTCCCGGACCTGTTCAATACTGCGCTCAGAAATGCCAAACCTGACATGCCTGAACAGGTGCTCCTGGAAGGCGAAGCGCTCGGTTTTGCAAATGAGAGAGGATGGCCAATAATCGAAAAAGAGGAGGAAGTTAATGGAAGAATAGTGAAGAACCGCTATGTTGATGCGCGTGAATTGTTTGGAAATATCGACCACCTTCATGAATTTATGGATTATTTTCTCATGAGCAGGTATGGGGCAGACAAAATCATAGAAGCGCTGGATATAGAAGACAACGATGTCAAGTCCGTGCTGAAAGATGATAGCTTGTCATATAACGAGAAAACTGATGCTTTGCTTGAGTATGTAGCAAAAAATTCGGAGAGATATAAGGAAAAACTGAAGAGCTTGGTTGAGAAAGGGTATGAGGATATACCGCGCCACAGCTTTACTGCACTGTTATCTTTTGCAGAAGCCGCTGAATCGCTGAAAAAAACCGTAGAAACTACTATGCTTGCTGTCCATAAAAACCTTATGCTCAGCGAAGTTTCTGTAGGATGGAACCCAACTACAGGCAATTGGGAGTTCGATGTATCAGCCAGAGTTGCATACTCGCAGTTTGGGGAAAGCATCGAAAACGCTGAACGATACGGTCTCATAGGCATATCGGGGGAAATCAACTACAGATGGGGAAGCGGTGTCGTTGGGATGAGATATACGGTATGGAATGATATGCAAAACTGGGACAAGGAGTTCTACAAGGAGCTCACGCATCAGTTTAACATCGGGTCCGAGCAGATGCTTGGCAGGCATTTCACAATAGGAGCTATATCAGATGTAAGCGGGGGCAGGTATTCATGGAGAGGAAGCGTATGGGCGCCGTTTGGCTATAGAAGCGGTGGATTCGTGATCAAAGCCGGTCCTGAAGCAGGATTTACCTGGATTAATCTTGCAAACATTGCTGAAGCGCAATTGGGCATAGAGAACAGGGCTTTAGCAAACATCATAACAAGCGGCATAGAAAGACATGCATGGTATGCTGGAGGCAAGGTCGAAACAAACATACCTCTCTCAAATGATGTGAATCTCATAATTACTGGGAGCACTGGAATGTTTAAATACGGTGGGGAGGAGTTCCTAAAATATGGCGCTGGAGTTGGAATTAGATGGGATAATGAGTGGCTTCCAATATCCTTTACTGCATCGTATTCAGGCATTAGATAGGTGAGCAAATGAAGCGCAATCTTCTGGCAATCATTGTCATGCTTGCGATGATTAACTTAGCATGGCCGCAAGCGCTCGTGTATGAGATAACTCATGAGTTCTTCGACAACGCATTTACTGTGGACAGCATGGCCCAAGCAATAAATTATAACACGGGAGGATCGTCATCAATACAAGTATGCGAAGGGGAAAGCTACGATTTGCTGTCAAATATTGAATACGGAACTGTTCAAAGTTCTCGCATGCTCAGCAGATGCGAACGGTTTTTTGGCTCTGCAACATGCGATGAGACAAAGTATAATATTGTGGGCGCGAATGGAGTTATGGGCGAGATCGCATTGCTCACAAATGATGACATTAATGAAGTAATGGATGAGACGACAATCACAGGATACAGCGGGCTTGATGCAGCTGAAAAGCGAGTCTTCGATGCTGTTTGTTCGCTGGATGGCGGTGCAGATCTCAGCCTGGGGGACAATCACATACGGTATGCAGATGTTGATGCAGGGTTGGGATGCAGCGGAGAATACAGAATATACGTAAACGGTGCGCTTAAAAAGACGGGCGACCTGGCAAACATATACTCGGATTCATACGCATACGCTTTCAACGATGATGCAACCGTTAAGTATGAGACATCAATACAAAAATGCGTGGGGTTGATGAAAGAATATTACATGAATGATGATGGCAGTTTGGGCACAGTTGTGCATCCATTCATCGTAAAAACATACGGTTCTATGCCAAAAACCGCAAGCAGGAGTTATAATGTGGAAGTTGTGCCTGATGACAGAGTTGATATTCAAGAGAGCGGCATTATTGGAACAGTAGTGATATGCGACTTCAACACAGGGTGCGCTATATATCCCGACACTTTTGCCGAGGGAACAAGCAGCACAGTGAGGTTATATCTTACGCTAACAAACGCGGGAAAGGTTGATGTTAACATAGGGCAGTTTAATGTTGAATCGTTGTCAGGCGATATAACAATCGAGGGATTCTCTGCAACTCCCTCTTCATTTGCGCTAAGCCAGGGAGAGAGCCGAACCGTTGTTATTGTTGTGCAGGCAACTGCGGAAGAGGGTGCTTCTGAGAACAATCCGCATAACATTAAAGTTTCATATGAATACGAGGCAGTGGATGAGAACATATGCACCAATTCAAGAGAAACTGGAACAAATGAGTATGTATTTAGCGTTGATGCAAGCGCTGGTGAAAACGAGGGAACTGAACTGCAAATTTTATCTAAAATGGAGCCAGAATACATTGATGCGAGCAATTATGAAGATGTGAATTCAAACGGCATGCATATAGAGGGAACTGTATCAATATTGCCCGATAATTTAATACCATGGGATGATAATGCAGGCACAGGAGCCACAGTCACAATCACGCAGATTGAAAAGTGGGAATGCAACAGGGATCCTCCGTACATATGCCATCTTAGAGATTACTGCTTGGATAACCCAATGCAAACTGAATCAGATAACACCGGAAAATTCAGCATAGATGCAAACAACTTGCAATGCGCAATTGAAAATGATGATTATGGATTTTTAAGGGCAGTTATTGACGCAGCATACAAGAACTTAAGAGGCACAAACACAACTCAATCGCAGATTAATGTGCATTCGCCTGACCTAACTTGCAGAATCATAATAGATGAGATATCAATAAACCCTACCGAAGAAACATATAATTTCAAAGTTACGCTTGAAAACAAAGATCAAAGCATGGAGATTCCTAATGAGTTCTTGTTTGACTGCGGAGACGGGCACGGAATGCGCAATGGGAATGATTGGGCGGGGGACAATCCGCTGTTCAGCTGCACGTACGATATAACTGAAACATTTGAAGTTACGAAGAATGCAGTGTTCGAAATGCAGTACAAAAAATCTGGTGAAACAAAAACAGTTACATGCTCCACATACGCAAACATATGCGGAACATACCTTGGGTAAGTTTTTCCCCTTTTTTATTTCTTTAACAAAAAAGTAGTTCTATAAACTTTCCGGCCTTTCTTTATGCCATATAGCGAGTATGATGTTTTTGGCTTTAGTTTCATAGCCGACAGCAAAGAAGAAACTACCTTCTTATCGCCGCAGTATACATCTATGCCTTCATTAAGCTCAACAATTTTCGTAATGAACGTATGCTTTTCAAGCGAGCGCAACAACTTCTCAACAAATGCATTATCAGAGTACCCGCCTCTTAATTGGATTATCGCCTCATAATATCCGGATAATTTTTGAGAGCAGATTTCGCATAAAGATTGCTTTATCCGAAAAGGAATCCTAAACATCCTGTCGATTGCATCATACTTTACGCTTGCATAACCATCATCTTCAAAGATTTTTACGATTGGAATGCCCAACCTCTTGTCTCTTAAACTAAATGCAATATCTCTGCTAACTTCCAGCAAATCAACCCTCCATTGCTTCCCATATCTGCAAGCGCCGCAATCTTTGCATGCATATACGATAATTCTATGGGGCAGCGATGTAAGATTCATATCAGCATGGCATGGCTCGCAAAAATTACCAATAAACCTTGCTTCTGCATCGGAAACGCCGCATCTCGGACACTGCCTGCTCATCTGCCTTCATCCCTCATGTGTTTGAGCAATTCCTTAATATTGCTAAAACTGATTTCACTCTCTCTATCCTTATAATAATCGTATATTTTAGCTGCCTGCTCAGGAGTAGCTCCCGCCATCAATGCGAGAGTTTTTGAGTGCAGTCTCATATGGCCTTTGCTGATGCCTTCCTGCGTGATTGCGCGCAATGCAGAAAAATTCTGCGCCAGCCCTACTGAAGCTGCGACTGAGCATAACTCTTGAGAGTTCTCAACGCGCAAAATTTTCTCTATAGCTATGCGCGCTACCGGGTGATTAGTCCCGCCTCCAATCATCCCAAGAGACAACGGAACCTCAATCTCTCCTAAAAGCTTTCCATCTTCCATGCTGTATTTAGTTAAGGGCCTGTAAAAAGAACTGTATGCAGCATATCCATGCGCGCTGGCTTCAACTGCGCGAGTATCGTTGCCCGTTGCAAGCGCAAGCGAACTAATGCCATTCATTATACCTTTATTGTGCGTTACTGCTCTGAAAATGTCATTTTCAGCAAATAGCTGGGCATTCAAAACACCTTCTATAATGGATTCATCCTCAGTAAAATACGCCTTTGCCTTCGAGATTCTCTTCAAGCATAAGTTTGTTAATATGTTTGCGTTCGCTCTGCCTCCAACTAAACTGCAAACAAGCGCTGAAAGCGATTCAGCAACTTTATTTATCACATTTGCGCCCATAGCGTCCCTAACATCAACCGAAAAATACACAATCAGCCTGTTGCCCATTCCGCATGCATACTCCCGCGCCCATACATCCCTTGCACCGCCGCCGCGATTTTTCATTGAGGGAATGCATTCGTCGATGAACTTCAACAAATCATCCTTATGCGCTTCAATAACAGTCGTTGACTCTGGATCAGGATCTGCAATATTTATTTCACCTATCATAATTGGCTGCGTTGAACTAGCAGCGAAACCGCCGTATTCTCTTGCCATCTTAGCAGCTTTTGATGCAGCAGCGACAACGCTCGGTTCTTCGCCCGCCATAGGAACCAAGTAATCCTTTCCATTGATCCTAAAATTAGTAGCTATGCTAAACGGAAGGGAATACAATCCAACAACATTTTCACGCATAGCATCAGCAGCATCTAAGGTTACGCCGCCAGTTTTAAAATGCAAGATGTCATCATCATCCAAACCAGCAACATCTCTCAAAATATCAATGCGCTCATCTATGCGCTTCTTATAAAACCCAGATAAATCAGAACGCATGCAAAAGCACCTTACAAACTATTTTTTAATAGGACGTGTAAGGTATTTCTTTGCCGCTCTTATTTTATAAATCTTATCAAGCTCGTTGACAACATCGTCAAACGTCAAAAACGATATGCTTATGCTTAAAGGCTGTTTGCTAAGCTTAGGCGCAAACATGACTGATTTTGCAGATTTTTCAAGCTCGATGGCCTTTTTCCTCAATTCATCAAAAGATCTTGTCAAATTTCTCACCTTTATTTATCATTTTCAATAAACCATCCCTGTCATTATAATACTCTGCAACCACTTTTCCAACTTCTTCGATTCCCATGCAATTCTGGTCAACCATCGCATTAAGCACTTTGGATTTCTCGTTCAAATCGGCTTTGATTTCTTTCATGCTCATGCCTGTGTATAATGATATCCTATCAGCAAGCTCAGAAAATTCATCAACCTTCTCTATTTTATCCGCGCGAGGATTCCACCTATAAACAACCTTTTCATTTCCCTTATCATCTATCTCTGCAATCTCAAATGTTCGCCTAAGACCCGTGCGCCTGTTCCTATACTGAACAACCACTAAGTCCAGCGCACTTATCATAGATTTAGGAACATCTATCGGAGGATTGGTCAATCGTGAAATCGTCTGCTCAGCATTATCTGCGTGCACAGTAGCATAAACTGAATGCCCAGTATGCATCGCCTCAAACATAACCTCCGCCTCGCGCTGTCTCCTAACTTCCCCTACCACAATCCTATCTGGACGCATCCTAAGAGAGTTTATCATTAAATCGAGCATCTTCACCTCGCCTTTCCCCTCTGGATTGGGTAAACGAGTTGACAAGGGAACCCACTGCAAAAATGATGGGAGATGAATCTCCCTGGTATCCTCAATGCTTACGATTCTCTGATTGGGAGGGAAAAGAACAGATAAGCCGTTCAAGAAAGATGTTTTGCCGCTTCCGGTGCCGCCAGAAACTAACACGGACATTTCATTTTGTATGCTTAACCATAACAGCGCCATAACTTCCGAAGATACTGTATTAAGGCTTATGAACAACGGAGGAGTCCAAGGATTTCTTGCAAACTTACGTATAGTAATTGTATTGCCATTCGTGGATATCGGAAACAGCGTAGCATTCACCCTGTCTCCAGTAACAAGCCTTGCATCCATCAATGGATTAAGAAGGTTAATCTGGCGGCCAACACGCCTTCCAATCGCAGCCGCATAATCCTGTATTGCTTTCTCATCTTTTATAGTTACGTTTGTTATGCACCAACCGTAATTCTTATGGTAAACCCAAACAGGCTGATGGGAGCCATCAACAACAATTTCTTCAAGCATCTCATCATGAAGAAACGGCTCAAGATCGCCTAAACCAAGGGTGTACTGCATCAAGTATGCTGAAAGAACCCTAAGATTATCTTGGCTCAAGTTTGGAAAATGCCTCAGCAAAACCGAAGAGGTCTTGGTGAAAAACTGCTCCTTAACCTTTGCGCTCTTTCGAACATCAAGAAGCTCTGAAATATCAACCTTAACCTCGCCTACCAGCTCCCCCTTTATCTGCGTATCTAAAATTATTCTTGTGCCTTCCGCAAGACCAGGTATTCTTATAGAATATAAAGGAACATAATATCTGGGGTCCTTCGTGATGCGGACATCAATCTTCATTCCTTCAACATCAAGCGAATAAGATGATAAAAGAGATTTTTCCTTCATACATAACACCTACTTAGATTCATGTTTTATGCGCTTCATCAAATCAATAAGCTCTTTCCTTTTCTGCTCAATCAATGTAAATTCGCGTTTGGCTGACTTTATCTTTTTCTTTGCGCCTTTGACCTGTTCAGAAACTGCTTTGCCTGCGCCAGGACCAGCGGTTATTTTTAGAGCCCGCAATTCTTTGACAAGAAGAGACAACTTCTTATCAAGCGCCTCTTCTTCTCTCTCGAGCCCCATCAGCATATCGATTATGTTTTTTATCTCGCTGTACCTGCGCGCAATAACGCTTTCCCCAACTTTGCTTTCAAGCTCGGCAACATCTTTGCTGAATCGTTTTATAGTATCAAGAGCAAGGCGCATCTCATCAAGCCGCTTCTTCAAAGTTGAATTTACGCTCACATATTTATCCTTTATCTTCTCAAAATCCTTCCTAACAGAATCAATATCACGACTTATGCCCTCTTCCTTGAGCTCAGAGTATAACTTCAATCTTTCCTCAATCATAGATTCTTTGCTCTTTATCTGATCAAAACGTTCATCAAGCTTGGATTTAGCATCCTCGAGCTTTTTAAGTTCAGACCGAATATCAGAAACTAAGCCATCATAATCTGAATAAAGAGATTCTATCAGCTTCGAATCCTTCTCAGACATCTTCTCAGCTTCACTAATCCTCTTATCATATTCGCTTATCTTCTCTGATAACTCGCCAACGAGCGATTCAAGCTCAGTTATCATTGCGCTCGCTTCTTCAGATGCTTTCGCGCTCTCCTTCTTAATTGCAGTAAGAGTGTCTACGCTGGTTTTTATTCCCTTGCTAACAGAGCCAAGCTTTGAAAGAGTGCCACTCAATGCCTTTTCAGCTTCCTTCGACTCCAATATCAAATGCTTAACCTTATTGGACAGGGATTCTGCCTCATTGATGAGAGTATCTCTCTCCTCTCTTAATGCCTTAACCTTCTCGGGCTCCGCAATAACTTCGCCTGCCCAAACAAGGTATGCTGATGTGAATTGATAATCTATCTTTATTATCCCCTCATCTTCTAAGATACGTGCCCATTCCTCGATTACTTTCTGCGCGATGCCCAACTCAATCGCAGCCTTATCTATGCGAACGCGCTTCTTCTTATACACGAGATTGATGAGTTGGTCTACACCAGTGCTAATAAGCGAATCAACATATGTCACAAAAAAGTATTACAGATAATTTAATTTAAATCTAACTTCGCTTTTTAAATTTCAGCTGAGTATATTTGCCCATGGAATATGAAATCACCGGGAACGTGTTTCAAAGCCTTATAATCAAGCTAAAAGAAGGGGAGCACATTTACTCAGAACCTGGCAGGCTGCTCTGGATGTCGGACAATGTGAATATGGATACATCTGCGCACGGAGGGATGGTTAACATGCTCAAACGTAAGATTAGCGGAGAAAAAATGCTTATAACAAAATTCAGCTCAAAAAAAGGCACGGGAAAAGTTGCGCTCGCAGGAGACCTTCCCGGGAAGATTACTGCGTTTGAGATTAAACCTGGGAATGAGATTGTGTGCGAGCAGAATGCATTCATCGCAGGAGACCAAGGGGTAGATATCTCGCCATACATCATACGAAGCGTCGGATATGGAATGTTATCCAAAAAAAAGTTCATATTCCAACGTCTCGAAGGAGATGGAATCGGATTTATTTGTTCAGCCGGAGAATACAGCGTAATCGATTTAAAAGATGGCGAAGGGGTGTATGCTGACCTGTCATCAATTATTGCATTCAGCAAATCAGTAGATGTGAGCATAAGGCTTATACCTGGAATAAAAAACGTGCTATTTGCAGAAGCAGGGTTGTTCTTTGCAAAATTAAAAGGTCCTGGAAAAGTATATATACAGAATACTCTTTTCAGAGCTTACGAGAAGAAATTTGGAAACCTAAAAGAAAAATAATTATTTAAATGTTGCGATTGATATAGGCATGCGAAGTGGTGATTATATGGAGATAACTAAGGACGACCTTCTCGGAGTGATCCCTGTGAAAGGAAAGGGGAGAATATCTGCGTTCAAGAGAGTGAGAATGCAAAGGAAAATATTCGATAAATATGGGGCGGAAGGTGTGTCGATATATAGCCTTATAGATGGAAAAAAGAGTGTTGAAGAAATCAGGGCTGACCTAAATATGTCTCCTGAGAAAATTGTAGATATACTGGATTTTATGGATGCAGAGGGAGTCATACAACTCAAAACTATATTCGAGATTGAAGCTGAAAAAGAAGGTTAGTGAGTTTAAATGGCAACTAAAATTGGCATAAAACTCAACAAAATCAGCGCGATTACGCAGTATAAGATTAAGTTAGAGGTTAGCAAAAAATTCGGAGCGAATGGTCTAAAAGTATTTATGCTTCTGGATAAGTCAACTGATTTCGATTATCTGCTAAAGCACTCAGGACTTGATGAGGAAAAATTATGCACTATACTCGCATTCTTGCGTAAATCTGGGCTGATTGATGTAGAAGGCATGCCAAAAAAATACGATGAAAAAGAGGAGATTGGGGAAGGCATCATTATCGGAATCCCCTCTGGCGATTCATTGACTAGGTTTAGGCATCAGAAAAAGATATTTGCAAATTTTTCATCGGAAGGCATTAAATTATATGAAGCGTTAAGAAAAAAACCGCAAACAATAGAAGAAGCCGCATCAAAAATTGGAATGGATAAAACTAAGGTTGAAACTATCGTTGAATTCATGCTGTTTAACAATATAGCATACAAGAAAAAAAGAGGTGCAAAACAAAAAACAAAAGAATTGCCTAAAAAACCTGCAAAAAAGGAAGAAATTGCCAAACCTGAAAAGGCAACGCCAGAAGTTGGAGAGTTGCCTGGCGTTTCAGAAAAAAAGAAGTATGTGATAGTAAAGAAGCCGTTGAAAGAAAAGTATGCTGCGCAAAGAGAAATCCTTGAAAAATTCGGCGGCGAAGGATTGAGAGTATATTCACTTTTGACGAGACCCTCATCTTTATCTAAGATTGCTGAACTATCCGGCATAGATAAGGATAAGGTTAAGCAGATTGAGGATTACATGCTGTTGAAAGGGCATATAACCGAGAAAACAAAAGAAGAGGAGATCCAACCGAAAGTTGAGCAGGAAGAAAAAGAAATTGTGCCGGAGGAAATTGAAGAAGAAAAAGAAAAACAAACGGAAAAAGAAATTGTGCCGGAGGAAATTGAAGAAGAAAAAGAAAAACAAACGGAAAAAGAAATTGTGCCAGAAGAAATTGAGGAAGAAAAAGAAAAACAAACAGAAAAAGAAATTGTGCCGGAAGAAATTGAGGAAGAAAAAGAAATGCTAACAGAAAAAGAGATTGTGCCAGAAGAAATTGAAGAAGAAAAAGAAAAACAAACGGAAAAAGAAATTGTGCCAGAAGAAATTGAAGAAGAAAAAGAAAAACAAACAGAAAAAGAGATTGTGCCGGAAGAAATTGAGGAAGAAAAAGAAATGCTAACAGAAAAAGAGATTGTGCCGGAGGAAATTGAAGAAGAAAAAGAAAAACAAACGGAAAAAGAAATTGCGCCGGAGGAAATTGAAGAAGAAAAAGAAAAACAAACAGAAAAAGAAATTGTGCCAGAAGAAATTGAAGAAGAAAAAGAAATGCTAACAGAAAAAGAAATTGCGCCGGAGGAAATT
>JAJSAH010000006.1 GCA_024274875.1 archaeon | reverse complement strand
TCCATTGCTTCTTTGATTTTTGCGGGCATCTCTTACTTAATAATATACATAATCAATGCGCCGTTGAAACGAGCATTTTCAGTATCAAGCAGCCGTGCATTTTCGTTGTTCGTTTCGCAATGGCTTTATGATTCGAAGGATCTTGAGAAGGAGTTTGATCGCATAGGGGTGCATGCAAATACTTATGTTGACGCATTGTACTTAAAAAATAAGCAGGGGACCTGTTTAATATCTGTTCCGCAGGTTCATTTTGGGCCGTTTGGAAATCTTGGAGGCAGCAATTTTCCATACTTGATCTCAAAATCTATTGAGAAATATGCGGACTGTTCGATAGTGATGCACGGCGCATGCACTCATGATTTCAATCCGACAACAAGCGCGCAGCTCCGCAACATAACTGTTCCTTTGTCTAAGTTTGCATCGCGCGCGCAGTCCTGCGCTTGCGCAGCTAAGCTTGCGCATACGCAAACAATTAAAGATAAAGCGCGAGCATCGCATTTAATCTTAAATGATTATGTATTGAGTTCATTTACGCGCAGTCCTCACACCACTGAGGACATGGATTATGGGCTTGGGCTGCTGCTCAGGGAGATTGGAAATAAGCATTTTACAACTTCAATCATTGTTGATGAGCATAATTCGGAAACAGGTGAGATAACTCAATTTCTGTTAGGTTCGCAGGAAGCTCATGAGTATATGGGTGCAATGCGTGATTTTTCTGAACAGCTCAACGGGTTGAGTTTTAAACCTGCAAAATGCTCTTTTGAGAAGCTTGCGAGCCCACGTTATGCTGAATATGGCATATCTGGCAACGGAATCTCGTTGCTTGCGTTTATGGCAGGGGGCAGATCATTGTTATACTTAATATTCGATTCAAATGGCATAACATATGAAGCAGGAGAAATGATTAAAGCCGTGCTCAGCAAACATTATGATGATGTAATTATCTTAACTACCGATACGCATTCACTGAATAAAATCAGCGGCGTGGTCAACCCTGTATGCGACAGCATATCAGACATCCTGCCTGAAATAGAAAAATCTGCGGAACACCTTCTTAAATCCGCATCTCCATTCTCATGCTATGCAGAAACAATCCCTGTGCGCATTAAGGTGTTCGGCCCAAAACAAAGCATAAAATTAATCGGAACGATAAATGCGATCGTCTCAACAACAAAACTAATCTTTCCTCTCCTCCTCATCTTCGGCGTTCTTTTTGCGCTTTGGGCTCTTTCTCTTATCTGATTTGCTCTCAGTTTTTGCTCTTTGCTTGTTCTCATCTACAATCAAGTCCTCATCTTTAAAGATTTCATTAACTTTTTTCTCTGCATCCTTATCTTTATGCAGTTTCAATACCGTGAGCGCGAGCAGTTTGTATATTAAGTTAAGGGATTTTTTGCCCTTGTTATTGCACGGTATAACCAAATCCACATATCTAGCAGAATTATCAGTGTCGACTAGTGCAATTGCAGGAATACCTCTGAACGCTGCCTCTTTAAGCGCCTGCAATTCAGTCCTTGGGTCTGAAACTATGATTAGTTGCGGCTCAAAGAAATGCTTGCTCCTTGGATTGGTCAGCATGCCTGGCTGAAACCTTCCCCCAACCATTTTGCATCCCATAAGCTCGCAGAATTTAGTTGCAGCTTCGATTGCATACAATCTCGATGCAACCACCAATATCTTATTATTATCATACCTTGCAATCATCTGCGCCGCGGCATCAATCTTCTCATCAATCTTCTCCAAATTCATTACATATAATTTATCAGGCCTGACTTTGTATATGAAATTCTTCATATAAGGCGTTTTAAGCCTCGTTCCTATGTGTATTCCAGACTCCAAGTATTCCTCTTGTTTAGTTAGCAAATATATTCACCTCTTAAGCAGTTAATTTTAAATTGGGTAAATATTAATAAGCTTTCAACAGAACAAACTTGCAATAATTTGAAAGTAAATTTTATATATGCGGAGTTCTTAATATATGCATGAGCGTTATCAATTCATCACCTAAAGTTAAAGTTAATGTTTGGCGCAAAAGCACATGCAAGCCCCGCATTCGCCGTTCCCTACTTAGGTTTAGTTCATCTCTTTTAGTTTCTGGTTCATTAATGCTTTTGAGTCCTTCTCAGGTTATGGCAGATGATGACAGCGCAAATTCAAGCAATGCTAAACAGGTTGAGGTTCAGTCTCGTTCTTCCAATCTTGAGTTAGCTGATAAATTAGATTCTATTAAGGTTAAATTGAACAAAATGATATATCACCTTGATAAAGCCCGTGAGTATGAAGAGGCAGAGATGAAGGCTCGTCGTGAAGCAGCAGAGGCTCGCCGTGAAGCAGCAGAGGCTCGCCGTGAAGCAGCAGAGGCTCGTCGTGAAGCAGCAGAGGCCCGCCGTATTGCAGAGAAGGCATTGAAGGAGAAGAAGGTTTTATGTTCCAAGTATTTATCTTCATTAGAGCGCAAGCAATCAAAATGCGATACAGATGGTTGCAGTCCCGAATATTTAAAGAAGTTAAATACCTATTGGAAGCGTTATTATATAAAATGTTCCGATGTTTTGGCTAGTGCCGTAGAAGATTCTCCGGGTGGTTCTTCCAATGTCAAGAAATAATGATGAAGATCGAAATCCTTTAAAAGTTAAGAAGCGCACTGATGATTTTAATGATTTAGATCTTTTAGATAAAGGTGTTTCTGATCGCATTGTTTTAGCCGAGAAGAGCAGTAAGGTTGCTTCTTCCAAGGATAGGGTTGCTTCTCTTATCGCTTCCTTTTCATAACGTATAAATACAAGTATTGAAAACATTTAAATATAGTGATGTTCATAATATTTATGTAGGTGCGTGTTTATGAAGGGCATTTCCCGTAATTCATCTAATAATGCCAGGTCTAATAAATCCCGCATTCGCCGTTCCCTGCTTAGGTTTAGTTCATCTCTTTTAGTTTCTGGTTCATTAATGCTTTTGAGTCCTTCTCAGGTTATGGCAGATGATGACAGCGCAAATTCAAGCAATGCTAAACAGGTTGAGGTTCAGTCTCGTTCCCGTTCTTCCAATCTTGAGTTAGCTGATAAATTAGATTCTATTAAGGTTAAATTGAACAAAATGATATATCACCTTGATAAAGCCCG
>JAJSAH010000005.1 GCA_024274875.1 archaeon | reverse complement strand
TTCAAAGAAGTAACATCTTCCCTCATATCTGAAAGTTCTTTTCCATAAGCTGATTTCAAAGAAGCTACATCATCCCTCACATCTGAAAGTTCTTTTCCATAAGCTGATTTCAAAGAAGCAACATCATCCCTCACATCTGAAAGTTCTTTTCCATAAGCTGATTTCAAAGAAGCTACATCATCCCTCACATCTGAAAGTTCTTTTCCATAAGCTGATTTCAAAGAAGCAACATCATCTCTCATATCTAATAATTCCTTTTCATGAACTGATTTTAAGGAAGCTACATCATCTCTCATATCTGAAAGTTTTTCTTCATAAGCTGATTTCAGGGAAGCATTTTGTTCATCAATGTATTTTCGCACGCGCACTTCACTTAAAGATAGTTCATTGCTCAACTTTCCCAAATCAGAATCATGCGATTTCAGTTCGGAACGAATTGCAGAAATCTGCCGTTCATCCATCGCTTTATGCTCATCTAAAACTGCATTTAATTCCGCTTCAGCGGATGCTACCCGCTCTTCAAGATAATGCTTAATCATAGACAAACTATTCTCAACCTCTGATTTATGCAGTTCCAATGCTTTGCGAATATCTGAGATCTCCTTCCTTATCGAAACATCCTGCGATGTTTGCGCAGATTTTAGATCAGAGATTTTTTGCTCACTGGTTTTTTTATGCATTTCCAGGTTTCTCTGCAAGGTTAAAAATCGGTTATCTGCAAAATCCCTCTGTTCATCTAATGCTTTTTTCAACTCATCAACTTTTGATGCAAGCATCGATTCAAACTTTATTCTTAATTCAGAGAGTTCATTTTCATGCGAAGCGTTCTGCGATCCAAGCGCATTTATCTTCTTCTCGTGCTGCGCATGTTTAAATCTAAGCACATCAACCGCATCGTCGCTCGCTGAACGGTATAATTCAAAATCCTCCCGCAGTTTTGAGAATTTTCTTTCGCCAGAAACTATGCGCGATTTTAAACTTTTCTTTAACTCTGAAATTCTTTTTTCATAGTATCCTTTTTGCGAATCCAATGCACTCTTGATTATTTTCTCATAAAGCATCCTCTGAGATCTGAGCTCCTTTTGAGATTCAACAACTTTCCTAAGCATAGATAACTCTTTTACTAGAGATTTGTTGTATGATTCAAGAACTTTTAATCTCAAACTCAGGTCTGATATGGCCTGTTCTGCTTTTCTTGATTTAATGATACTCTGCAGTTCAGAAATCTTTTTTTGGTTAAACGCACTCTGCGCTTCCAAAACCTTTATCCTTAATTTAATCTCAGTTTGTTCTCTATCCTCTGACTGCAACTCATCCTTGGTTTTGCTGTGCTTTACCAAACTAAGCGGAACCACATTAGAGTCTTGAGGTTTTGAATGAATCTCATGCAATCTTTGAGGCACGCTTTTAACTGAAACTTCATCAACATCCTCATTAGCAACCTCATCATCTCCATTCACAAGCTTTTTTATTTTCACCACGATTTTATTAAGGAATGTATCATCATTGGAAACTTCTGCCTCGAGAATATCTTTATCAAAAGAAATCCCTCTCGATTTATACAGCATCTTTGATAAGTATTTGGAAACGCCATGCACCGCTTCAGCAAAATCATAGTCGTTGGTTTTTGATAATTTTTCAGAGGATACTGCGTACAACAATGCCAAACTATCTCTTACTTCATAAAAGTTATCTCCTACTAGCTCAATTTGTTGAAAATTGCCTGCATATTCGCACACCATATCCCAGAAATATAACAGCAAATTGTAATCAGTGCCCTCATTCTTAAGCACATTATGCAACCTGCGAGCGACATCAAACAATCTGCCTTCTTTGAGTTCCACGCAGAAATTTGATAATATCTTGTTTATATATATTGTGGTAGCGAACATATCACAATAAGTTGTCTGCGCTCAAAAAATCGAGTGAATAATCATCGCTGTTTTCCTTTGATGCATAGTCATGGCTCTTCAAAAGATTTGAAACCTCTGAAACAAACTGCGACACTTCAACGCAACTGGAACTATTAAAATATTCATTGTTTGATAATGGTGCGCACAGTTCAATAACAGTTCTTGCTCTGCTGCACGCAACATAAAACAATCTTCTTTCCTCTTCTAATTTCTCAACACTATGCAACGAATGCTTAGTTGGAAACGCACCCTGCACCAAACCCACGATGAACACATTATCCCATTCAAGCCCTTTTGCTTGGTGAATTGTTGATAAGATTATTCTTGAATTGGGTTCGTTGACATCAACTAAATTTGCATCTAGCAAAGAATCGCTAATAAATTTATCAACCAGATCATACTCACTAGCAATGCTCAGTAATTGCTCTATGTCCTCTATTCTTTCATCATAAGAGTCGCCGTATTTTTTCTTAATATATTGTTTATAAAACTCATCCAAGAATATGCCTATTGCGTCGGCTGGCGACTTATTTATTGATAATTTAATAAGTTCTCTAATTTGATTTAACTTTGAATCATTGATTTTGCTTAACGCGCGATGTGCATCATCTAAACCGCTTATTCTTGAAAAAACCGCACTAGCAGTCATGTCCCCTATTCCATCGAACAATTTTAGAATCCTTAGCCATGCAATCTCATCATCCATATTATTGCATACCTTAAGGAATGCTAAGACATCCTTTATATGGGATTGCTCAAAAAACTTAAGGCCTCCAAACTTAACATATTTGATGCCTCGTTTCAACAACTCCATCTCGATGTGCGCTGATTGATAATTTGAGCGATATAGAACAGCTATTTCAGAAGGGAGAACGCAATTCCTCTTTATCATACCCTCAATTTTGTCCGCCACATAATTTGCTTCACTTGCCAAATCGTTGAACAGATTAAGGCGGGGTTGCTTAAATCCAAGAGAAGATACAGACTTCAGGTTCTTTTCAAACTTATTCACATTATTAGCTATGATTTCGTTCACCAAACTGATTATGGCTTTTGAACTTCGGTAGTTCTCAGTCAGATAAAAAAATTTTGCGTTGTTGAACCACTTTTTGAAATTCAGCATATTTCTCACGTCAGCTGCCCTAAACGCATATATGCTCTGACAATCATCGCCAACCACGAATAAATTATTTCCATTTTTGTGCATCTTAAGCACAATATCAAATTGAATTCTGTTCGTATCCTGAAATTCATCTACAAATATATGAGTAAATTTATTCTGAAAACTGCACCTAAAATTTTTATTGGATAACAATGTGTTAAAATATATCAACAAATCATCAAAATCCATCATATTGAAGAGCTTCTTCCTATCATCGTATTTTTTCATAATCTCATTAATGAGATACGACTGATCCATATAACCTTTAAGATTCGCCTCTAAATAAGATGAGATGCTTGTCTTGGAATTTTTGCAGTAAGAAATAATTTTGTGCAAAACTCTTGGTTTAGGTATTGCATCACCAACATCATGAAAATGATCGTTCAGCACCCTCTTCAATAAATCAACTGAATCCCTCTCATCGATAATTGAATAATTTTTTTTGTATCCTATGAAGTGTGCATTTTCCCTCAAAAACTTGTTTGCAATATGATGGAAGGTTCCACCTAGAATGCCAGGTCTGTATCCCAGGCATTTTTCAATCCTATTTAGCATATTTTTTGAGGCTTTATTAGTGAATGTAAGCAGGATTATTTCGTTCTCAGAGACCCCCTGTTTTAATATATGGATAACTTTTTGCGTGAGGACATATGTTTTGCCAGATCCTGGCCCGGCAATCACCATTTGAACTGGATGGTTCGAAAAAACGATCCTTTTCTGTTGGTTGCTCAAATAATGCATGATAGATGATTATAAATGAACAATATAAAAAAATTACCTAGCGCATCTGCCAGTTTCCAAATAAAACATAAATTCATTATGTGCAAAATATCCACTATGGTAAATGCGAACGCATCAAGAGACAATCATGAACAGAGAATTTCTGCCCTCGAAAACGAATTACTGGCGATCAAAAAAAGAAATGCGCTTGTTGAACAGGACAAAGCATGGGAAACTTCCTGGTCAAGAAGGATTATCATAGCTATAATGACATATATAATCATAGGGATATATATGCAACAAATTGGAACCGAAGGGCCTTGGTTGAACGCAGTAATTCCAACTGCAGGTTTCATACTATCAACTCTTGCGCTTCCGTTTATAAAAAAGGTTTGGATGTTGAGAGGATACCATGGCAAGAAGATTAAGCAATAAAGAGATACGCGCATTGGAAAAGGGAGGACTGCTGCAAATCTCAAAAAAAGATGTGGTTGAGATAGATAATGAGAAAGGGTTTGATATCCTTATGGTAAACAGCAAGAGCGCATATTTTAAGCAAGGGAGTAAGTGGGTGCCCACGATAAATTGGATTTATGAACATGGATGCTCGCTAAAATCAGTTGTGGTTGATATGGGGGCAGTAAGGTTCATTTCGAACGGAGCCGATATAATGCGGCCAGGAATAGTATCTATCGATGATGGCATCGTTAAGGGTGAAATTGTTGCGATTAGAGAAGAAAGGCATGGAAAAGTTCTCGCGCTTGGGAAAGCGCTGTTTGATTCCGAGCAGATGAAATCGTTGAAAACTGGAAAAGTTATTATTAACATGCACTATGTAGGGGATTGGTTGTGGGACCGCGATAAATTGTGATAATGCTCTGCAATTCCGCTGCGTGATGGAGATTTGCGCTCGTGAATTGCAAAAACACTTAAAAAAATGAGAACCGCTAATATTAGGCATGGAGCTTACTCCAGCCATGAGGCAGTATTGGGATGTAAAACGCAAGTATGATGACTGCATCGTATTGTTCAGAATGGGAGATTTCTACGAGACATTTTATGATGATGCGAAAACCGTCGCGAATGATCTTAATATTGTGCTGACAAACAGAGGCAAAGGCGATAAAAAAGCCCCGCTTGCAGGCATACCATACCATGCGCTCGATACATACCTAAAAAAACTCGTTGATAAAGGGCATAAAGTTGTTATCGTAGAACAGTTGGAGGATCCAAAAAAGGCAAAGGGATTGGTTAAAAGAGGCGTTGTGAGAATAGTCACTCCAGGCACGGTGATCGAACCGCATATGATAGATGAGAAATCAAACAATTACATAATGAGCTTTTATTCTGATAATCGCGGCATAGGGTTGTGCGCATGCGATGTTTCAACTGGGGAGATGCATACTACCGAAACAGATGAGAATAGCATCGAAACAGAAATTGAAAAATATAAACCGTCTGAAATCATCGTTCCTAAAGGAAATCTGCCTGGGTATGAATGGGTTGGAAAACTCAGCAAGCAGTTTGGGTTTAAAATAAGTGAAGTTGAATCATACAAATTCGATGAAGAAAACGGCTCATACTTATTGAACAAAATGTTTGGCGTTAGGTCGTTTTCATCATATGGTTTGGATGAGCATGAATTATCGCGCAAAGCAATCTCCGGAATGCTATCATACCTCGATTACACTTTGCTCGGGAAAATTGCACTGGGCGCAGGCAAGATATCATACTATGCTGCATCCAACAATATGCTGATTGATGCAATTACCATAAGAAATCTTGATTTGGTGAGAAACCAGGTTGACGGTTCTGAAAGAGGCACTTTGTTGAGCGTATTCAAAGGAGTTGTCACGCCTATGGGAAACAGGCTAATCAAAAAATTTATGCTGTCACCGCTTGCAGATGTTAAACAGATTAATGAACGGCTCGATAATGTTGGGGAGGTCACTAGTAATCCAATGGCAATTGAGGAGATTAAGAATGTGCTTAAACATATTGGTGATGTGCAGCGTATATCTGCGCGCATATCCTATGAAACCGTGCTACCGAGAGAACTGCTCATGTTAAAGCAGTCATTGGAGAATTGCAGGAAACTTAAAAAAATCATTAGCGATTTAAGCCTTAAAACCGCATTCTACAATGATTTTTCAATTATGGACACCGCTGAACAGATTGAGAATTTAATACGCGAGAGCATAGATGAAAATGCTAAATCGGTTGTTAGAGACGGCGGTGTCATAAAGCAAGGATACAGTGAGGAGCTTGACAGGATCAAAGAATTGGTTGACAATTCAAAAAAATGGTTGACTGAATTTGAACAGAAGGAAAGAGAAAAAACCGGCATAAGAACTCTTAAAGTGAGATATAATAAAATTATAGGGTATTTCATAGAAGTCCCAAAATCCAAGGCAGGAATGGTACCGAAGGCATATGTGCGCAAACAAACGCAGGTTGCAACGGAAAGGTATATTTCTCCAGAGCTTAAGGAGATAGAGGTAACGTTGCTTAATTCAGAAGAAAAGATCAGGCAGCTCGAATCAGAGATATATGCGCAGGTGGTTAAGCGTGCAAAAGAACATGTTGATAAATTGCACAGCATTTCAGATAAAATTGCTGAGCTTGATGTTTACATGTGTTTTGCAGAACTTGCGCACAATTGCGGTTATTGCAGGCCATCACTGAACAACGACGGAGTGCTTGATATAAAGGAGGGAAGACATCCTGTGGTTGAGAGCGCTGTGGTTAATTTTATCCCTAATGATGTTCGCATGGACTGCAATAACAGAATAGCCATAATAACAGGTCCAAATATGGCTGGCAAATCAACAATTATGAGACAGGTTGCGCTCATATGCATAATGGCACAGATGGGATGTTATGTGCCTGCCAAATCAGCAAACCTTGCAGTGTTCGACCGCATATTTACAAGGGTTGGTGCAAGAGATGATATTTGGCGCGGGCAATCAACATTCATGATGGAAATGACCGAAACCGCCAACATACTCAATAATGCAACAGAGAACTCTTTAGTAATCTTGGATGAAATCGGCAGGGGAACCTCTACCTATGATGGTATGGCAATAGCGTGGGCGATAGTAGAATACATCGCGGAAAACATTAAGTGCAAAACTCTGTTTGCTACGCATTACCATCTGCTCAACCTGATTGCACTTAAATATGGTTTTGTTAAGAATTACAATGTTGCAGTGAAAGAAGAGGAGAATGGAGTTGTGTTTATGCATAAACTGTGCGAAGGCGGCACTGACAAAAGTTATGGAGTTCATGTCGCAAAAATTGCTGGACTGCCTAACAAAGTTGTGCAAAACGCCAGCAAAATTTCAAAAATGCTTGAACAAAACGACTTCTTGCATAGGGAAACTCTGAGCAGATTAACAAAAGGCGGTAAAAGCATAGAGGAAGATAAACAGACCAGTATTAATATTTGGTCTGTGTGAGGTGCGTGAAATGAGTATAATCGCTATTCCTGAAAAAGTGCGCGACAAAATCGCTGCCGGAGAAGTTATCACATCTCCTAAATCAGTGGTTAAAGAACTAATAGAGAATAGCATCGATGCGGGTGCTGAAGAAATAAAAGTGCATATTGATAAGGGCGGCAAACTTCTTATACGCGTTGCGGACAACGGCAGAGGAATGAGCAAAGATGATCTTGAATTATGCGCGAAGCGGCATACAACAAGCAAACTTAAGGTTGAAGATGACCTACTGCGCATCAATACTTTAGGGTTCAGGGGAGAGGCGCTCGCCAGCATCTCAGCAGTTAGCGATCTGATTGTTCAATCAAATGGATATAAAGCAGTGTTTGATTCTCAGGGAAACCCTATTCAAATAAGCAAAAGCGATATTAACAGAGGCACTGTTGTTGAGATACGCAATCTGTTAAGCAAACTTCCAGCACGTTTGAAATTCATGAAATCTGATGATGCAGAATTTCAGAGCATACTTGCGCTTATTACAAGGTATTCTCTAGCTAGCCAAAACATACATTTTATGCTCTACAAAGACGGAAATCTTGCGTTTAACTCACCAAAAACAACCCTAGTTAATAAGATATACCACGCGTTCGGAAAAGAGATTGCGCGCAATGTCGTTGAAACTAAACATTCAGCAGGGGGCGTAGCAATCTTGGGCTTTATATCAAAACCAGGATACACGCGCAAAACCAGGGATTATCAAGTACTGTTCGTTAATGGCAGGCTCGTGAAGAATAACTTGGTTAGCAAGTCCGTTGAAGAAGGATATGCTGATAAATTGTTTTTGGAGCGCAATCCTGTGTTCGTGCTCTACATAAATATTGATCCCAAAATGATTGATGTGAATGTGCATCCATCTAAAGAAGAGATATTGTTCAGAAATGAGCATTCTGTTAAGGAATGCATAATAAATGCAATAAGAGATAGCATTATAACCAAAGACAATTTTGTGTCCGTGGATGCTGACGCAAAACTTGCAAAAAGCGCGCATGCATATCCCATTGAAAAAGGAGTGCAGTTGGATTTTAGCGATATTACTGTCAAACCTGTCTGCAAGAAGATAAATGCTGGGCATGAGACCTCGAAATTCAACAACATATTGCTGTTGGGGCAAGTAAACAAGACTTATCTAGTAGGATATGATAATTCAGGGATTGTTTTGATTGATCAACACGCAGCGCAAGAGAGAATTCTATATGAAAAATTTATGGATCAGTTATCAAAAAATGCTGTATCTAAGAACGAACTGATCAAGCCCTTCATAATCGCTGTTAGCGCTGAGCAAGATGAACTTATTTCAAAACACGCTAACTTGCTGGAAAGGTATGGGTTCGACATTGAAAGGTTTGGCAAGTTTGAGTATGCAGTAGTATCTGTGCCTGCAGTGTTCGGTAAAGCATCTAACCCGAAAGTGATCATAGATATTATCGATGAGATAAAAACGTATGGAAAACATGATATAGATAGAATGGATTCAGTTGTTGCCACTAAGGCATGCAGAGCCGCCGTCAAAGGCGGAGATATTCTATCGCATGCTGAAATGAAATCAATTATAGAAAACCTTAAATTATGCAGAAATCCATATACATGTCCTCATGGCAGGCCGACCGTGGTGCGGATGAGTTGGGGAGATCTAGAAAGAAAATTCAAAAGGATTGGTTGAATGAGCATAATAAAGAGAATCGCAAAACATCGACATGTGCAAAGGCTTAGAGGCATATCTCTATCAGCAGTCCCTAAGCAGTTTGCAGAGTTTCCTGGTCCAATTCCTGATAGGTATGAACATTCCGTCAGCGTATCAAGATTATCTAATATGCTAAACGAAAGTTTTAGTAGATGGAAAACTGCGATAGCTGTCTCAGGGTTGCTGCATGACATAGGAAGCCCCCCTTTTAACCATATAGCTGAGGAATATATGGAAGCAAAATTTGGATACGACCATGAGAAGTTATCCAAAGTATTGATAATGCAATCAAGCATTTCAGGGATGCTGAGGGAATGCGGGATCTACAATCAGGTAATGCAAATTTTTGATAAGGGTCAAAGCATTTCAAAAATCATGTTCGGAAAGATTGATTTGGATAACATAGATAACTTGCACAAGTTTGATACAATTGTGCTTAAAAATGAGCCGATATATTCAAGGCACGAGCTTGCGCAGAGGTTTGAGCTTATTAAAGACGATGTATATTTTAGAATGGATGCGGAGAAATGGAAAAGAACAAGATGGAGAGTATATAACTACTTGGCAAATTCGCATTGGAATATGGCTGCGTGGGCAATGCTTAAACGCGCGCACGATCTAAGTTATGAGCATTTGGACGAGAACTATTTCCGAATGACTGATGAACAAGCGATTGACTTTCTCTCAAAGCATGCACCGAAGATTATGGGAAGTTTGAAGAAGCATGAGTATTATGAGGAGCAGTTCAGGATAGTGGTTGATGAACCACCAAAACTATCAAAAATCAACGAGCGCGTGCGCGCTGTGAACGAGATCGCAGAATTGGAAGGGTTTGACAAAGAAGACATATGCGTGCTGATTTCAGATGATCGAAGGTCAAAGGATGTTAAGAGATGGTTTTTATGCGTATTCTCATCTAGACACATTAAAAATGAAGAGGGCATGCAAAACGCCCTGTGTATATAATAAATATATAAAAGTGCTTGCAAATAAGTGGTTATGGAAAAAGTTGCATTGCTTTTTGGACTAATGTTATTCGCAGGGCTCTGCGGACTGTTCGAGAATGGGATGGATGCGCAAAAATACCAACCAGCTAATCCCCCTATACATGTGGAGAAGTGCGAAACTGTTGAATGCATCGAGGGAAAAATCGTTGCGTGCGAACCAGCAGAGATGAACTTAGATAATGACCAAGCAAAACTATATATGAAAGTTAAGGGAAGGTCATCAGCAGGAGACTGCATTGTGTATCTAAGGCTTGATGAGATAAGCAGCGGTGCTATTCCTGAAGAGTATCAAATGTTCGCGTCTGGGATTAAAGGTGCGGATATGACTTGCGCGCTCAGCCAAAGCGATATCAAATTCTTGCAGAGTGGTGAGATGCCTGATAAGCAAATGCTTGAGAAATGCGATGGTCCGCTCAAATCTGTGATTCAACTTGCAATTTCAGCACAACAGTAAAATTTATATAGTATTTTTACCTTAAATTTTTCATGGGAAAGAAATATAGATGGTTTGCGAATATTGCTCTCGCGGTTGGTGGAGTAACTGCAACGCTTGCTATGTCTCCATCAAATAGGCTCGATTTGTATGAAAGCAAACTTGTCGTGCCGAAGGTGTTTGCATGCAAAACTGAAAATATATATTCATTTATATACAACATGCGCGATAAAATACGTGCGATCGCTGAAGAAAATGGTGTAAGCTCATTGCTGATTGCTGCAACCCTCGTAAATGAAAATGAATGCAGGCCAAGGTATGAGGATTGGAAAGATGAAATAGGGTTATTCCTTGGCATGAATCCAAGCATAGGTATTGCGCAAGTTAGAATAAGCACTGCAATTGAATTGTACAAAAAATATATGCATAAAAATATTGGGAAGGAGGTTGCAGTGAGATTGCTTAAGAATGATGAGTGGAACATTAGGTTTATCGCGATGTATTACAGGAGAGAAATGGAAAGAGTTGGAATGAAAAGAGGCGATATAAAATCACCTGAGGCCTTTGTGAATCTTGTTGCAAAATATGTTGGAGGAGGAAAGTTTTTATCAAACGACGCGCAAATTCAAGGGTACAATGCTCTTTTAGCAACTTCGGATGGCAAACTGTGGAACGCATTGGGCATATCAGCAGATCCCATTGAAATAAAAAAGATCAGGGATTTTGTGAAAAAGAAGAGGAATACGCTCGCAAAAAAACTCGGGAGAATAGCCCTATGATATTATGGAAACGCTAAAAATCAAGAAAAAGATTGTAGAACTAATCTGCGAATATTCAGCAAACGCGCACCCAAATGAGTTCGGTGCAATGCTGAGGGAAATTGATGGAATAGTGGAGGATTTGCTGTTTTATCCAAAAAGCATGAGCGGAAGAGGACATATTTTAATATATGATTGGGAAATCCCTATTGGGCTGGATTATGATGGTACAGTGCATTCGCACCCATCGCAAAGCAATCTTCCGTCTAAAGCAGATATTGAGTTCTTCGCAAAGCATAAGAGGCGCCATATAATTATATGTTATCCCTACGCACCAAAAAATATGGCTGCATATGATAATAAAGGGAACAGGATTAGGTTGGAAATAGTTTAAGATATGTTTTTCTCAATGAAGTTTTTTAAGGCATCCAGCGGCAGCGCACCCACAACTTTGTCTTTTACATTGCCATTCTCAAACAACATCAGCGTGGGGATGCCCATTATCCCAAACTGCCTTGCAAGATCAGACACCTCATCAACATTTATCTTAACTACCTTTAACTTGTCCTTGTATGCATCAGCCAGCTGCTCAACCAAAGGAGAAACCATTCTGCAGGGACCGCACCATGGGGCCCAAAAATCAACAAGCACATGTTTGTTCTGGCTGAGCAAGGTCTCGAACTGTTCAACGCTTTTTATTTCTTCAGGCATAAAATCACCAACACTATGTTTTAGGTTTTAGTGAGAGATTTTAAAAACATATGCGCTTTTTTCAGCACATTCCTTGAGTTTGCATGAGTTATCTTGCCAAGCGCATGCTCGTATTCAAGCCACTCATATCCCATATGTTCGTGCGACAACTCCACATCTGCGCTAGGCGCTTTTGCAAGAAAATAATCAACAATCTTATGTTTAAGCCTGTGGTTGTCATACCTGGCTCTGAAATAGTAATCTATTCTTTCGCTGAACCCAAACACCACATCTACATCCAATCCGGTTTCTTCCTTCACTTCCCTGATCATCGCGGCAAGCGCATCCTCGCCCTCTTCAATATGCCCCTTCGGAAAATCCCAATGCCCTTCATTATAATGCAGTATTAAATATTTGGGCTCTGAGTTAAGATAAAACACTACCGCGCCTGCTGAATGTTCCTCATCCATATTATCTTAATGGCGCTCACGCTTTTAATTTTAATACTTCTTTATAAATCATGCATGGATGTTTTGCTTTGCAATGCAACAAACCAATTCCATCTGCTAATAAAAAAGTAAGAGTTTGGATTAGAATAAAAGATAAGATGGGAAAAATTGAAGACAATATACTTAGCGTGCGGGCAGGAAACAACCTCGCTGATATACTCAAGCAATCGTTCAGCGTACAGGTGAAAAAGAGTGAGTTAGGTGAATGGATTACTAAGCTTAAAGGCAAAGCGGTGGAACTTGAGCAGGATTGCAACGGAGGAATACAGGGATATGTTAACGGCGGGCTCCCGTTTGCATTTGTGAATGGCAGGCCATTTTTCCCGGCGCTTCATAATATAGTTATTGATAGGAATTGCCGCATAACTGTGCAATACGATCCATATCTTGATGACATAGAACTGCCTAAGAATCCTGGCAAAAATGTGAGTTGGGCTGACCATTGCGCAGGCAGTTATGCAGACGTAAAAGACCTCAAATCTATCAAGCTTGATGTGGGATCGCTTAATCTTCTCAAGCCTTTGCAGATGAATAATTCCGCTGAGCACTGCAAAAAAGATTGCAGGGAATTTTTAGCTGGCAATTCGCGCGCATTCAAATTAGTTCGAAGAAACGATGCGCTTCGCTGCGCAATTTCATCGTACGTACCATCCCGCAAGGGTCCATTGAGCGAACGATTCGCAAGACAGTTCAAATTTATGCAAACAGAATTTGTATACTGCACAGGCAATACAAATAAATTATATTATTCTAACGCAATCAATTCATCAACTACCATGGTGAAAAATGCTGATAATGCGCTGCAATTTAATGTTCAGTATGTAATAGATTGTAAGTATCCTGCAACCTTTGCTGTGGGGATTTTGTCGCACTCTTTCCTGTCCCAATGCAAGCTAAAGCCATTTATAAGAATGCACAAACATGCCCAAATAAACAGAATGAACATAAAAAGTGGAAAAATGCGTGGTGTGCGCAGGAGCATTAAGATAACTGCACGCAATATAAAACTGATTTTTCATCAATTCAACCTGAAGGTGCGCGCATGCATATCTTATTTTAAGCGCCGTGCAAAAATGGGATTAGAATTTATTGCAGTGAAAGTTCGCAGTATAAAATTGATTCTAAATCGAATCTTTAAGCGAGCAATGAAAACGCGAATCGCTAAGGCGGTTGGCAAAGCTATCACAAAAATTGCATACTTGCTGATGCTCGCGTTTGACAGAAGAAGATTAAAAAATGTTGGCAATGATGTAAGCATATGGAGCATTATAAAGGGCTTAGCGAGGAAACTGCTCTCGCTCTTCTGAAAAAGCACGGAGAAAATGCTCTTGACCTTAAAAAAGGGCAAAGCGCGTTATCCATACTCGTCGACCAATTCAAATCGCTGTTTGTGATCATACTTATTCTTGCCGCAGCATTCTCATATGCAGTTGGGGAGCATATAGATTCAGCTGCCATAATTGCGATTGTTATTATGAACGCGGTGCTTGGATTCGTGCAGGAATACAGAGCAAGTAAAGCAATAGAAGCATTGAGAAAAATCAGTGTAAGTTATGCGCGCGTTATCAGGGAAGGCATTATCAAAATGATTGATGCCAAGTATATTGTTCCTGGGGACATCGTGCTGGTCGAACAAGGAGATAAAGTGCCAGCGGATTGCAAAGTGCTTCATCCAACAAATTTCTGGTGCAACGAAGCAATAATCACCGGCGAGAGCAGGCCTATTAGAAAATCAGTTGATGATTATGCATACGCAAGCACAATAGTATCAACCGGCAAAGCGGTGCTTAGGGTTGAAGCGACAGGAAAGAATACTAAGTTTGGCAAGATTGCAAAACTGACTGCCGAGACAGTAAAGGAGAAAAGCCCACTTGAAAGAACGCTGGAGAATGCAAGCAGAAACATCGGAATCTTAGTGCTTGCGATTGCATTGGCAATATTTGGTGCAAATTATGCGCTGGGCAATCCACCGCTCGATGCGCTCATGTTTTCTATCAGTTTAGGAGTTGCGGCAATCCCAGAAGGCCTTCCAATCGTTGTGACTATAACGCTTGCGATTGGGCTGCAAAGGCTGGCGAAAAAGAAAGCAGTCGTGAAACGGCTGCTTGCAGTTGAAGGGTTGGGAAGCGTTAATGTGATATGCAGCGACAAAACTGGCACAATAACAAAGAATGAAATGAGAGTCAGAAAAATATGGTGCGGCGGATCGGAGTATTCGCTCGTAGGAGATAACCCTGCAAACGCAAAACTGCTAATGGGTAAGAAAGCAGTTATACCTCCAAAAGAAGTTGTCGATATGTTGAGATGCGGAATGCTGTGCACAGATGCAGAAATTGAGAATGTCGAGAAACCAGTTGGAGACTCGACAGAGATAGCTATGCTTCTTGCAGCAAAGAATGTGGGTTTATCCAAGACGAGAGAGATTGAAAAACTGCCATTAATTACCGAATTTAATTTTGATTCATCGCTCAAACGCATGTCCACAGTTCATTCAAAAGATGAAAAATATCTAATATGCGTTAAAGGAGCTGTTGAAGTGCTTCTGGAACGCTGCAACAGAACTGTGAGTGATGGTGGCAGAATCGTGAAAATGACCGCTCAGCGCAAAAATGAGATAATCAAAATAATGGGCAGGTATGCGAACAACGCATACAGAGTTATGGGGGTTGCATACAAAGTTGTCGATGTAAACCAACCCAAACTCGACAGGGAGTTCGCGGAGAACGATCTTATATTTCATGGTATGTTGGCCATATATGATGCGCCCAGAGAAGAAGTGTATAATGCAATAAGAATGTGCAGGCGCGCAGGAATAGAGGTTAAGATGCTTACAGGCGATCATAAACAGACAGCAATCGCAATCGCAAAGGAGATAGGGCTACTGCCGAACAATGAAAATATGAGCAAAGCGTCGCTAAGTGGTGATGAGCTGGACAGAATAAGTGAGAATGAACTTGAAGATATCGTGTGCGAAGTTAAAGTGTTCTCAAGAGTATCCCCAGAACAAAAACTGAGAATCTTGAAAGCGCTCAAACGGAAAGGAAAGGTTGTTGCGATGACGGGAGACGGCGTTAATGATGCGCCTGCGCTGAAACTTGCGGATGTAGGCGTTGCGATGGGAATAATGGGGACGGATGTTGCAAAAGAAGCGGGGGATATAATACTCTTGGATGATAACTTTGCAACAATAGTTGCTGCTGTAAAAGAGGGACGCACAATATTCTCAAACATAAAAAAGTTTGTGTATTTTCTGCTCAGCGCAAATTTCTCTGAAATAATTATAATATCTGTTATGGCGCTGCTTGCCGAACTCGCGCTGTTGAGCTCGACAGGATACGAGCATGCCGGTTCATACCTCATACCTCTACTTCCGCTGCATCTGTTATGGATTAACTTGCTGACTGATGGGCTACCTGCAGTTGCGCTAGGGATGGATCCTCCAAGAAAAGGAATTATGAGGAATTACAACTCAGATAATAAGCTCTTGTCTGCGCGCAACCTATCTCAACTTATCTTGCTATCTATAATCATATCCATCCCAGGCATTGCGTTGTTCTACTATGCATTGGCAAATGGGTTTGATGTGCCATTAAGCAGGACAATAATACTTACATACCTTGTTGTTGCAGAACTGGCAATTGCGATGAGCATAAGAACTCCAAGAATGTTCATGAAAGATATGCTCTCCAATAGGTTTCTCATCGCGATGATTGCATTAACTATTACAATCCATATCTTATTCATGTACACGCCAAGTTTGGCGGGAGTGCTAAAAATAAGCGCATTGAGTTTTAGGGAATGGGGATGGGTGATTGGAGCGGCAGCAATTCCATTAATTGCGTTAGAAATTGCAAAATTTGCTTTCAAAGACCGCGTGAGTTTGGTTGCTTAACTTAATCTTAATCTGCATCAACTCTCTTCCATAAATTTCTCTTCTTATTCAGCAGTTCTTTTGAAATGCTAAGCAGCTGTGTGCTTACGCGCAACGCTTCATCAGGGCTTAATTTTATTGCTTGAGAGCCTACAGTGTTAACCAAACGCACTATCACTTTTCCGTCTTTTGGAAAACTGTTGTATACCTGCGGATCCTCGCTTTCTAAACTCAATATTGTTCGATGCGGTTCTCCATTATCATCTTTCCACCAATGAATTATCTCATCCTCTATCATCTAACCACTCCTGCACGCCAGTACAAAATCTCATTAATAATATATTGCAGTTTCGGAGGTGCATTTCCAGAATTTCCAGTATAGTTCGACAAATCAAAGATAGATTTATAAATATTTACGCATATATATTTGTCGAGGTTATGTAAATGGGTGTTGGGCGGATGCGCTATAAGGAGCTTGCAAAGAAGTTTTCAGAAGATATGGATGTAGAGTTAGAGGGCAAAGGTGCAGATGTAATCATAAGAGTGCATAAGCGCGTTAAGAAAAAAGCCATTGATACTATCCCCGCAATGTTTTGAAGGGTAGATCTTGTATGCCATGGTACCACACGCTAGGCTGGCGAAGCAATCCCTTCGATTACCGGCCTAGCGCCGATTTTTTTGTTTTTAAGCAGCTTGCAGACGAGTTAGTGAAGTATGTTGAATCAGGATCAGTTGTAAGCGCATACGGCATTGCCGGCATGGGTAAAACCTCTCTCCTGCATTATTTAAGCGCCAACCTTCCTAAGAACAAATATGTATGTGTGTTTGCAGATTTTAGGGAAATTGGTTCAAAAAATGAATTTTTAACATTGCTCAATAGGAGATTGGCTGCAGAAGGTGGCCTGCTTGGAAAATTTAAGCAGATGTTCCGAGGTGACAAAACGCTCGCGGACAAGATTTCATCGTTTTTAGGCAACCGCCATTTAGTGCTGCTGATAGATGAGGCAGGCTTATTAAAAGATGATGGCATTGCAAGCCTGCTTGCCACAATAAAAGACAATACTAACTCTTCAATAGTATCGACCAGCATTAACCCGCTATCAAGTTATGAAATCTACAAGGACTCATTTAGGGAAGGTAGAGTTGCCAGGGAGATTGCATTTCCTATCCCGCTGAAAGATGATTTGATTAATATGATTAGGGAAAGAATTGAGAACAGCGGCGGCAAGGGGACATACCCATTTGCCGATGAAACGCTTGAATACATAGCCAGCCTTTCCGGCAACATTCCTAGGGAAGTGCTCATCAACTGTCAAAACGCTGCGATGTACTATGTTGATGAAAAACTTGACAGGGAGATTACTAAATCAGACCTTGAAATATTCCTTGCTGGGAAACCTGTTGCTGAACACAATGATGAAAACATTGAACGAATTTATAAGAATTTATCAGACAACCAGCGCAGAATCATACAATCGCTTATTTCTCCGAAAAGCGCCAAACAGCTTGCTGAAGAGTTGAGCATATCATACGGCAGCATAACTAAAGAGATTGGCAGGCTTATGCTGCAAACCGATGCAGACATGATGTTTAGGAAAGGCCTTAGGAATCCAGTATGCACGCGGACGCTCAACAGACCTTACAAATATGTTCTCACTAAGAAATGGAGATTGCTATTTGCAAAGGAGTGATGGTGTGAATATGGAAAAAGCCGGCATATGCCATGTGTGCGGCAAGGTATGCAAACCTTGCATAACCTGCAAAATATGCGGTTTGCCAACATGCGTGAACGATCAAGTTGATGGAATTTGCGTGAGATGCATGAGAGGAAGGAACATATAAATATAAATCTTGTTGCGGACTTATGCTTGGTGCATTTTATGGCGTACGGAGGTTATTCATACCTAGATGAAAAATATTCTCCCGCAAGAAATGATATTATTATGCTCATTTGGGCGCGTGGCAGGGAAAGGATTGAAAAGATTGCTGAAGCAATTGCGGCTGAATCAAGCATAGGCACTTGGACCAAGCTTAAAACTTTGAACAAGGAAGTCTGGAAATTGCGCGCGCGTGTGTTCAGGATTGATAAGATTGCGGAAAACGCAGGGTTCATATACATTGCATATCCCCTTGAACATTTTGAAATTGAGAATGTCCTTCAATTAAGCGCATCAGTATTTGGAAATCTGTTCGGTCTTAAAGAGCTGTATGAGATGCGAATTTTAGATATAACTTTTCCGCGCAGGTTTCAATCAAAATTTGAAGGTCCTTTGCACGGCATGGAGGGTTTAAGAAAGTATGTTGGTACGCTTAAATCTCGAAGACCTCATGTTGGGACAATAGTAAAACCAAAAGTTGGGCTGAACCCAAAGCAGTTTGCAAAGGTTGCGTATGAATCATATATGGGAGGCATAGATTTCGTGAAAGACGATGAGAACCTTGTCGACCAAAAATTCTGCAGGTTTAAACAGAGAGTAAATGAAATGCTTAAAATCATAGATAGAGTTGAGAAGCGCACTGGAAGAAAGGTTCTGTACTCTCCAAATATCACCGCAAGATTATGCGATATGATGGACAGGATAGATTACTTGCACGATCACGGCTGGGTAATGGCAATGATCGATGTTTACATAATAGGATTCGGCGCGTTGCAGGATGTCATAGATGAATTAAAGAGAAGGAAAATGTTCATACACGCGCATAGGGCAGGATACGGCGCTCTTGAAAGAGGCAATTATGGAATTTCATTCGGCATATTTGAGAAATTCTATAGGTTGTTTGGAGTTGATGAATTGCATGTTGGAACTGGAGTTGGCAAGATGGAAGGTTCTCCAGTTCATGTAAGATTTTTGCGCGATATCATCTATGAGCAAAAAATTAAGGGCATGTATTATATGGGAAAGCTTGATTACGAATGGAATAAGAAGATAAAGACCGTGTTTCCCGTAGCATCGGGCGGTCTGAATGCGGGCTTATGCGATGGGGTTGCTGCTGTGCATGGTAGAGATGTGATTATGCAAGCTGGCGGCGGTGTTCACGGTCATCCTGGAGGCACTCGCGCAGGCGCAAAATCTATGCTTCAAGCAGCGGAAGCAATCAGCAAAGGCATACCTCTGCCAAAATACGCAAAAACGCATAAGGAATTAAAAGCAGCGCTTAAACGATGGGGTTATCTTGATCCAAGCAAAGTCCGTAGTCAAATGAAATTCACGCACAGGAACAAAGAATCATTGAACAGGTTGGTTGAGAAAACCGGCATAAAAGGAATAAACATAATTAATTTTGGGTTTTAACTTCAGAACGCATACTCAGCTAAGTATGCGCCGTTATCTTCTTTATAATTAACGAGCTTAACATCAATCCCTTTGAGCTTGAGTAAGTACGAAAGCCCCTGTATATAATCCTCCGGCCCGCAATTCTTGCACACTGCGCCGCTGAACTTTACTGTGAACCCTCTCCTTCCAAACTGCGTTATAACCGCATCGATCTCTCCCTTGTATGTTGATATGAATTCAGCAATCGCCAAATTTATTTCATCCTCATCTGCCATCGCAGGATATTCTCATTATATGTTTTTAAAAGTTATTTCCTAATTTTATATTGGTGAGTGAATGCTTGAAATAATTCTGCTGGTTATTGGATTGATCGCTTTAGGATTGGTTGCAGCTATCATATCATACTATAATAGCTTTATTGTGAAGAGAAATAGAGTGCGCACTGCTTGGGCACAGGTTGATGTCCAACTCAAAAAAAGATTTGACTTGATACCTAACCTCGTCGAGACGGTTAAGGGATATGCAAAACACGAAAAATCGGTGTTTGAAAATGTTACAAAGGCGCGAGCTGCAATGATGCAGGCAAAAGGTCCAGCCGACCTTGCAAAAGCTGACAATATGCTTGCCGGTGCGTTGAAGAGTTTGTTTGCCGTTGCTGAAGCATACCCTGAACTGAAAGCAAATCAGAACTTTATTAACCTTCAAAACCAGCTGAAAGAAGTTGAAGATAAGATTGCTTATGCAAGGCAGTTTTACAATGATTCTGTGTATGATTTCAACAATTCAGTGCAGATGTTCCCAGGCAACTTGATTGCTTCATTATTAGGGTTCAAGCAGGAGCAGTTTTTCAGGGCAGAAGGTGAAGAGAGAGAGGCAGTTAAGGTTAAGTTTTAAATTGTTTCCGTCTTAAAGAGTGCATCCGATTATGCAGAGAGGTGTAATTGTTTGGGAGCAATACCAAGGAAATGGAAGAAAAAGGGAAGAATGCGATGGAAATGGCTTAAAAAAAGAAGGAAACGAATGAAAAGGAAGATTAAGCGCAGAGTAGGGGAGCTTTAGATGATACATCTCATCATTGCATTCCTTATTTTAGTTTTCATGTGCCTGATGGTTATAGAGCCATCCCAATCTATCAGAATTGCGTATTTTCTCGTTTCAGTGCTATTGTTTTCATTGTATAATATACTGCACTTAAAAGGGATCAAGATTAGCATAGACATGCTTGCAAGAGATAAGCGAAATATTTAAATAACATATCTAATGCAATATATCCATGGCACAGAAATCCGCTGAATCAGGAAATAGGGAGGTGAGCGCATCCCGCAAGAAGACTCCTTTGGGCAAAGCGATGCTGTCCTCTTTATTACTTGTTGAAGCTGGCAAGATGCTGAGTTATGGTTATAACTCGCAGGATTTTTATAACGCTGGCTCAAAATTTCTCAGCATGAACAAAGACGCGTTGATCAACATTGTGGAGCATCCATACCTTACTTTCACGGGAATTGCATCTGCATTTATAATCAAGCGCGGTGTTGAAGCGTTCGACGAACATATCCTAAAAAAAGAAATTGCGGGAGTTGAGATATACGAACCAAAAGCCATCGGTGTTGAAAAGATTGGGAAATTTGCCGCTACGATCTGCGCAACATTCTCCATACCTGCGCTTGTGTCGGTCAGTGCAAGCGCATACAATCTATTTATGAACCTGCCTAAAAACACTAGTGATGCACTGCACGGCGCAGTAAACTGCGTTTCTGATATTGTATATGTAGGCGCAGCGACTGCGCTTGCATATTCTATATCAAAACTCGCAAAATACGCAATCAATGCATACTATAACCTTGCTGATTCGTTACACCTCTTACTCGATTACCTTAAAGAGAATCTAAATAGCGTTAGAGTTAATGGGCAAAACGAGGAGGAGATTGATGAAGCGAGTGAAGATATAGAGAATAAAATAGATAAGACGGCAGATAAAGAGCAAACGGAACAAGAGAATAATAATGATAATGGGAGAAATAGAACCGATTATGTATAAATCAAACTAATTTTAAAACAACTTTTTCAACGCCATTAAGGAGAACAATTATTAGATTCCTGCTAAATGTTGCATGACTGCGCACATAAATTCCCTTTTTGCGCAAGTTGAATATTCTAATAAAATCTCTATGCATTGCATTTACAGCGACATCATTCGGTTTTGCTCTCCGAGTCATCCGTTCAACCTTAACGCAGTTAAACCTCACTTCTCCGATTTCACTCCACTCATTCCCGTTTATGCGAACTGCTTTTATGATTCTTGGATTCGCATGATATTCATGCACAAATACTACTTTGCGCATGCCTCTATCCTCTGCATCGCGCAACACAGAATTAAAACTCTTTTTTCCTCTGTTGTTATAATAACAGCCGAATAAATTAGACAAAGCTCTCGCAAGCCTTCTGGTAATGGGGCCTGCTTTGCGGCTTGTTGTGATGTAGCACATATCAATCAGTGCTGACTTCTCTCGCCACAGGCGGTCTCGATTTGAACACTATGCGCGACGCGCAGTAAGGGCATCTCACATAATTAGGATCCATTTTCTCTATTATATTATTGCAGTTTACGCATCTGTACATATGCAATCACACCTCTTCCTCTTCTGGCTCATTCTCAATTTCGGTTGCCTGCTCAATTTCTTTCTCTATAACCTCGACCTTCTCTTGAACTTTGCCGGATTTTTGAAGATCCGAGATCAAACGCATCGCAAGCTTTCCTGCAGGAGTAGTAAGCGAATATGCGCCACCAGCGAATTTAGCACCGCATGACCTGCACACCCAAACCCCTGCTGAACTTCTCCTTATGGAAGATTTCGAACATGCAGGACATTCATATTTGGCATTCTTCGCAGCCATGATTTTCTTATACGCCTTTCTGTGCTTTGAACCTCCGCGAACATTAAACTTTACCATATTAACACCAACTCTCACATATTAAAAAACAAATAATATAAAAGCTTTTTTTCATAGGTGCTTTTTCATCTCATTATATTTCTGCAAAGACACATCAACCATTTTCTCGACTTCATAGCGTTTGAGCGCGCCGCGCCCGTTCTTTTGCATAGAACAAATCTTATCGCCGCAAATACCTATAGTGAGCCGAGCATCAGCAGAATGCTCTTCATCTAAAGACGGATCAAGCAGTATATGACCGCCAATTTTCACAAATGTAAACTCAAGCGCATCACCTTTCAGTTCCAACGGTTTTTCAGTGCCATCTCTCACCAAAGTTCCATCTCTGTACGCAGGAACCTTGGCGTTTCTCAACGCAGCCATCGCGGCTAATGATGCAGCATCCATATAATTGCCATCGTAATCAAGCACATACAGATCAATGTAAATGCCATATACTTTTTCAGGTTCTATGAAAAGGCCTTTCATGTCTATTATCTCAGCGCTTCTTATCGCGCGGTCGACAACCCGCGCAAGCTCTATTGCTTCCTCGCTGGGAGGTCCTGGCTCAAAAGTAGGAGACGCCATAGGCAATAACTCAGCGCTTGTTGAAAGAACCCCTTCTTCAGGCCTATCCGAAAAGGGAGTAACCACATCGAACTTAACTGATGCAATCACCTGCGTATCGCCTATTTTGACCCATGCAGACCCATCAGAAGTCTGTATTGCACCCTTATTCGACTCTATGGTTCTGTAATCAAAGAACCCTCTCTTATCCGCGCGTTCCCCGTTATTGAGCAAAAGTTTAACATATGATTTTTTTATTTCATCCATTACTTCAACCATAACATCACCTACTGCGCATCAGTTTCTTCATATGCTTTTCTAAGCGCCTCAACTTCAAGCCTGTGTATTTCCGGCGCCGATTTCTCAATATAATCCAGCGCCTTAAAGAACTCATCTTTAGTCATCAATCCATCCATCTGCAGAAGCAGTATGTCATTGTTCCTAGGCGCAAGCGCAATCGGCACATCTGCCTGCCCAAAATTATCCTCATCTTTCGAACAATCTAAACATACCTTTCCATCAATCTTTCCTGCAGCGACTGCCACCGGAAGATCTTTCATAGGGATTCCTGCATTAGCAAGCGCCACTGATGCAGCAACAAGGCTTGCGCACCTCGTCCCGCCAGATGCCTGCAACACCTCTATGAACACCTCAATCATCGCGCGCGGGTATTTTTCAAGCATCACTACATTCTCCAACGCTTTCCCAAGCACCATAGACAGCTCGATAGACCTTCTATTAGGTCCTGCCCTTCCATGCTCATCCTTTGATGCGAACGGAGACATAAGATACCTGCAGCTCAACTTTGCCTTATACGGATTGCTCTCATGTCTAGGAAAGCACTCCACAGGCCCGTAAACTGCTGCAAGTATTTTATTTCCGCCCCACTCAACTAAAGCCGAACCATCTGCTTTGTTAAGCAATCCCGCAGTAATCTTCAATGGCCTCATCTCATCGAGTTCGCGGCCATCAAGACGTTTGCCATCTACAATCAACTTTATGTTTTCATTGCCCGACATGTTCATCACCATTTTCATTATTTTTCAAAAACTCGCCGATCTTATCCGTGAGACCGCTTGTATGCGCCTCCTTTTCAATCTTCAAAATCGCTTTTGTCGCAAGATACTCATTTCCACCTTTTATCCATATCCATCCATTCTTTCCAACAATGATTTTAGATTTCGTTGCGTCTTTAATTTGCGATAACATAGAACCTTTCTTGCCTATCACACGCGGTATTTTCACAGATGAAATCTTGATTATATTCCCTCCTTTGAGAACTGCTGGATCAGCCAATGATATGCTTCGAGTTTCACTCACTGATTTAACTTTTGCCACAATTATTTCGCCCATACCCAGCGGTTCCCTGAAATCGCGAGCTGACATGAATGTATCGCTTGGCAGGCCAACCTCTATAACATACCCGTTCGGCTTCACATCCGAGACAATGCCTATCAGCAAATCGCCAACATTTGGTTCATATGCTCCCTCTAAAGGTATGAAAACCTCTTTCTCATCATCATAAAAGCCAATCAGCGCGGCATAACTCTTGCCATTTTCAACATATATGCCGCGAGAGGTTATCCTCTTATCGGATAACAGCTCGCCAGGAAAAACTATCCTTCTCATGCAATACCTCCTTCTTTCAATACCTTAGTTTGAACATCACCATGCGTAAGTTTGTTCAATTTATCATACAAAACTGATTGAAGCCCAGGAGCTATCTCCACCACAGCCACCAAAGAACCATCATTCAGCCATTCCTCTTTCTTTATTCCAAATTCCTTAATCAACCCGTACGCCCTTCCCGCGTGCTGCGCAGGAACCTTGATTCCAACCCTCACAACCTCATATTTCAGCGGTATAATCGGCCTTAATTTTTTGACTATGTCATCTATTTGCGATTCAGCCGATTTCATAGGGTCTATAGTAACTCGCGCCTCTTCCATAGCCAACTCAACGCGCTTTGGAGGGTGCGGCGCTCCAGTCCGCGGATCCACATAATTCTGCGATATATATTGCACAATCTTGTTGCGCTTATCCTCCATAGCCCTGCGCCTTTGTTCAGTTGTAAGGTGCAGTTCTCCTTTAATCAATATCTCTTTTGCAATCGAATCAAAATCTGTTGTGCCGAATGCTTTTTTAAGCGCATCTTCAGACTGCACATCACCTTTACGGCCATCTTTAAACACATCAAACGCTGCCAGCAAATCACTCAACTCAATTTGCTTTCCCTTCCTATACTCTGCAGCAAGTTTTGGGTCCACAAAAATTTCAAAACGTTCTCCGTTTTTTTCCAACCTAATTATCACTGCATTGTCAAGCGATACCATAAAATTATTTCACCTTTGACAGATACTTTTTTATCTCTTGTTCGGAAAGATACTTGGCCTTAACATCTTTCTTATGGACAAGCGCAACATCAAGCGTTCGTTCATTGCAGTGTTTTACCTCATCTTCATTGCACACATCCACCAATATTTTTATGCCCATTGAAATTGCGTTATCAATACTCATTTCCTGCGAATACTTCTCAGCAAGCAGTTTCTCAACTTCATCTTTATGCGATCCAATGCCTGTGGCAAAATATCCTGTGTACGCGCCGCTTGGTTCAACATCATATAGGGATATGTCAGCGCCATCGATGCCTGTGAGAAGCATCGATACTCCAAAAGGCCTTATGCCGCCATACTGCGTGTATATCTGCATAGTGTTCGCAAGGTTTCTGCTGAGCTGCAGAACGCTTATTGGCTTTGAGTATGTTACTCTGTGCTTTTGCGCTTCAACCCTCGCCATCTCAATCAATCTGCGCGCATCTGCAGCAAGACCTGATGATGTTGCTATGATATTGTCATCAATTATATGGACCTTTCTTATTGAATCAAGCAAAATTAAGTTGTTCTGCACGAATCTGTTGGCAACCAATACCACACCATCTTTGCATGTGATCCCAATTGCTGTGCTCCCTCTTTTCACTGCTTCCTTTGCATACTCAACCTGAAAAAGTCTTCCATCAGGGCTGAACACGGTTATGGCACGATCATATGCCTGTGGAGAAACTGGATACATTCATAATCACCTTTTAGCATTAAACAAAAACTAAGTTATTAACAATACAAACATATAAAAAGATATTTTATCCATTATTCAGCGATTTGAATGTGCTATGCCATTCCCGGCAAGGTTGTCGGCATCCGCGGGAGAAATGTAATTTTGGAGTATTTTAGTGAAACGCGAAATGCAGTGAATGAATTCTTTGAGTTAAGTGAAGGAGATTATGTGTATGCGCAGGGTGGTTTAATTGTTGAGCAAATCGACAGGATTGAAGCCGAGCGATTGCTAAGCTCATGGAAAAATAAGTTTATGGAATTGAAACGGATAGATTCCGAGTTGTCCAAACCCCCTGCTGCGCTTGAGGAATTATTGGACCGTTCGCTGAACAAGGAAGACCTTATTCAAATGCTCAAATCTAATGATGATAGAATATTTGCAATGGCTAATGCTCTCAGAAGCGCGCGCAAGCAAAACTCATGCTGCGTTCACGGAATAATAGAATTCTCAAACTATTGCATAAACGACTGCAAATATTGCGGAATCAGGAAAAGCAATCGTAAATTGGTGCGGTGCAGAATGTCAAAAACCCAACTGTTCAGGAATGTAGAGTATGCCATTAAAAAACTTGGGTTTAAGGCCATCGTCCTCCAATCCGGCGAAGACGAGCATTACACAGATGAAATGTTCAGCGAGATTGTTGAGGAAATAGCCAAAAGATTCAACGCGTTGATTTTCATAAGCTGCGGCACGCGCACTGAATCATTCTATAAAAAAGCTTATGATGCCGGAGCAAGGGGCGTGCTGTTAAGGTTCGAAACTTCTAATGAGGACTTGTACAACTCAATGCACCCTGCCGGCTCGAAAGGAAGCCTCAAAGAACGCCTGCATATGATTAAATATGCAAAAAAACTTGGTTATATATGCGCAACAGGATTTATGGTCGGGCTTCCCGGCCAAACGATTGAGGATATTGCAAATGATATTATTATGACGCGAAACCTTGATGCTGATATGTACTCAATCGGCCCATTCATACCGCACGCTGAAACTCCGCTGCGCAACTCAAAACAGCAGAATGCAGATTTATGGTACAGAACCATCGCAACCGCCAGAATTGCGCATCCTGACGCAAACATATTAGTTACAACTGCTCTGGAAACGATCGACAAAGATGGGTTAAGGAAAGGGATGATGTGCGGCGCAAACTCATTCATGATCAATGCAACTCCGGACGAGTTTGCTGGCAACTATGACATATACCCGCGCGATGTAAACCTTATTAAGTCAATCAATTCTAAAATAGAAGTGATCAAGTCCATCGGCCGAGCGCCAACGGACATATCAATATAGGTGTCTTTATGCCATATTTCATCGATGATAAAAAAATTCGCAGGATATTGCGCAGGACTAAAAGAGCTACTAAAACAGATGCAAAGAAGGTGTTTGAGAGAGCGATGGAAAAAAGCGGCCTCGAACTTGAAGAGGTAGGAGTGTTGCTTAACATAAGTGATAGAGGGTTGATGAATGAATTATTCGATTCAGCAAGGCAGGTGAAAAATGAGATTTATGGTAATAGGCTTGTGTTGTTCGCTCCATTGTATGCATCCAATCATTGCATAAATAACTGCACTTACTGCGGATTTAGGTCGAAAAACAAAGTAAAACGCAAAAAACTGACTATTGATGAAGTAAAGGAAGAAACAAAAAAAATTATTGAGATGGGGCACAAACGCGTGCTCATTGAGTTTGGCGAACACCCAATAGAAAACCCAATAGGCTACGTTATTGATGTGATTAACGCAATATATTGCACTAAGACAGAAAAGGGGGAAGTCCGCAGAGTTAACGTAAATATTGCCGCGACAGATAAAAATGATTATGCATTGCTCAATCAAGCCGGCATAGGCACATATCAATTATTCCAAGAGACATATCATGAACCAACATATAATATATTGCACTCAGGTCCAAAATCAAACTACAGAAGACAGTTGTTTGCGCACCACGAAGCGTTTAGCGCAGGCATAGATGATGTAGGATTAGGAGTGCTTTATGGGTTGTATGATTACAGGTATGAGGTTCTTGCGCTTTTAATGCATGCAAATGAGTTAGAACGCAATTTCAATGTAGGGCCGCACACGATCTCTGTGCCGCGCTGGAAACCTGCTGAGAGCGTTAAATGGAGGCGCGCGCCTTACAGCATTTCTGAACGCGAGCTCCTAAAAATAATTGCAATAATCAGGTTAGCTTTGCCGTATACCGGCATAATCATGTCCACGCGAGAAAGCCATGAAACGAGATTGAGAGCTTTTGGAATAGGCGTGTCTCAGACCTCAGCTGCATCGCGCACATCACCGGGCGGATACAGCAATAGGCATATTCTCGAGCAATTCAGCATATCTGACCGATGTTCCCTTGATGATACGATAAAATCTATGATGCTTCTCGGGATGATCCCAAGCTTCTGCACTGCATGCTACAGAGTTGGGAGAACTGGTGAAACGTTCATGAGCTTGGCAAAACCAGGAGACATACATGAATTCTGCCTTCCTAATGCATTGCTTACTTTTCAAGAATATTTAAGCGATTACGCAGGCGATGCGGTTAGAGAAATGGGAGAAGAATACATCAAAGAGCTTGTTGATACTCTTGATTTGAAAGTTAAACGCGCTTTTCTAAAAAAACTTGAAAGAGTGCGGAATGGAGAAAGGGATCTATTATTATGAATGAGAGATTGCGGAATTAAGAAAAGAACAACGCTTGCAGATTTTTGAAGATGATGGCTCACCGCATGATGAACATCGCAAAATTGAATTATCGCGCAGCGCAGGAAAATTAAGATGATTGAGAAGAGACAGGTATGAGTTTAGCATTCTAAACTTTATTCCAGGATATTTTGACTCCATATCATTAATGAATTCTCTCACGGGGTTGCGCAGAGCATGCCCTGCGTATGGGCACTCTCCGTTATGAAAAGGTATGGATTTTATAAGAGCATACACGATTATTTCTTTCTCAGGAATGTTGAACATGGGTCTTATGCGAGGCACAAACATGCGGTCATTAAACACGCCGCCGTTTGGTGTGAAACGCGCTATGCGCAACGGCTCATTTCGCATTATGTTTAACTGGAGCGTTTGAACAACATCATCTAAATTATGCCCTATCGCAAGCGCGTCAAGCGATAGTTCGCGCGATGCCTTATTTAAAATCCATCTGCGAAATACGCCGCAATACGAGCAAGGGTCTGTTCGCCCCTTATTCATCAACGCATCCATTTGCACAGCAAAATCGTTAAATGAGAATATGTGATGCTCAATGCCAAGCAATTCAGCATACTTCACCACGCATTCTATGCTCTTATCCCTGTACCCGCGTATTCCCTCATCAACTGTTATTGCAATGAGCTCTCGCCTCCTATCTTTTCCAATCAGTTTGCGCATTGCATGCATCATAACTTGGCTGTCTTTTCCTCCAGAAACCGCTATACCTATGCGTCTTCTCCCTTTGATCATTTTATAATTCCGCATATTATTTCCTATGCGCTTTTCAACATATGCGCTCAAATGCGATGCGCACATGTATTGATTCGAATAAGTTAGATATATGACAGCATCAGATGAACAGCGAGAGCACTTCAATTAACCACCGCTCGATACCCTTATCAAATCAATCCGATCCCCTGGATTGATGCAATCATTCTCTGTCAATATCCTCCCATTCGCTTTCACAATCACAGATTCTCTGTTCATCCCTATGCATTCTAAAAAATGCTGCACTTTCGTTTTACTTTTTAAGCTGCAGATTGCTTCAGCGCGCATTTCTTCGCCATCAACAAACACTTGCATAGATGAATTCGCTTATTAAACATTAAAAAAGTTGTGATGCATATAAATAGCTGTGCTAATCAAGGATGTTAAGGGCAGAGTGATTTTTGATTCAAGAGGCAATCCCACAGTTGAGGCGACTGTTTATACAAATAATTATTCCGGTAGAGCTGCTGCGCCGAGCGGCGCTTCAACAGGCAAGCATGAAGCTGTTGAATTGAGGGACGGCGGCAAAGCGTATTCCGGAAAAGGTGTGAATAAAGCAGTTGCTAATGTGCGCGCGATAGAAAATTACATTCGGGGAATGGATGCGCGCGAACAGCGCAAAATAGATAACGCAATGATAATGGCTGATGGCACGAGAAACAAATCAAAGTTTGGCGCGAATGCAATAGTAGCAGTGTCAATGGCAGTTGCGCGCGCGGCGGCCAATGGAGAAGGAAAAGAATTGTTTGAATATTTAAACGCATCTTCGCGCAGGCTTCCAATTCCTCTGATGAACATAATAAACGGAGGCAAACACGCAGGCAATGACTTATCTATTCAAGAATTCATGATTGTTCCTCACGGCGCAAAATCCTTTGAGGATGCAATGCGAATGGGAGTTGAGATTTACCACGAACTCAAGCAAATCATAAAGAATAAGTTCGGTAAAGGCGCATGCAATGTTGGAGATGAAGGAGGGTTCGCCCCGCCTTTAACAAAAACAAGCGATGCATTAGACCTTGTGCAATCTGCAATAGATAAGTGCGCGCGCGAAAAGAAGGTATCTATTTCGCTAGATTGCGCAGCAAGCGAGTTTTTCTCTAACGGCAAATATTCAATAGACGGCAAAAAGATTGGTTCTGCAAAACTCTGCGAGCAGTACCTAAGCATCATAGATAATTACAAAATATTCAGCATTGAGGATCCATTCAACGAGGATGATTTTGATTCTTTCAAAATGCTCAACGAGGCCACGAAATGCAGAGTGGTGGGCGATGACTTGACTGTAACAAATACTGAACGCATTCAAAATGCGCTTGATATGAACGCGATAGACACTCTGCTGCTTAAAGTGAATCAAATTGGAACGCTTAGCGAGGCGCTCGATGCAGCCAGCTTAGCGATGAATAATGGATGCGGTGTTATTGTTAGCCACAGATCCGGTGAGACCTGCGACCCGTTCATAGCCGATCTTTCAGTTGCGCTTAATTGCGGGATGATTAAAACAGGCGCGCCATGCAGAAGCGAACGGTTATCAAAATACAACAGGTTGCTGGAGATTGAGTATCTGCTTGGCTCAAAATCCAAGTATGGCTTTTAATGTTAATTGATATATGAGGAGATGCATATGTTGAATAGGACCTTGAAGTATGTGTTTGTGTTTCTGCTTGCAGGCATTATGCTTGCGAGCGCTGCTAGGACGTTCAGCGCAACCGCTAACTCTTTTAAAACTACAAGAGGGGCCTTCACATCAAGCGGACTATCTATTTCTAACTGCGATAATCCATCAGATAAGCAGTACAGCATAGTTGTGCTTAAGTTAAAATACCCGCGGGATTATTGCTCTGGCCAGATGGATGTATATTACTCATACTATGACTTCTCAACTGAAGAATATACAGATGAAGAAAAGTTATGCATTATAGGGTCTGATGAAAGCTGCGATGCAAGGATTAACATATGGTTCGGCGGGAAAGGAGAAGGCAAAGCTTCGCTTGATGAGTGGATTAAGTTGAGAGCTGTGTGCAGGTATGATGATTCCGAATATACATACTCAATACCTATGGATATAGAGCACACTCCTTCAAACTACGAAGCAGAGATGTTAGACAAGATTCAAGATGCTGAAGCAGTGTTGAATGCCGCGAAAGCTGAGCTTGCTAATTGCCTATGCTGCGACAAAACTATGTTGGGAGATGTTGAAGCGCAGTTGAATGCGCTCAAGCGCAACCTATCAAGATGCGATTTCTCAAACATGGTGCAGTCCATTACAAATGCAAAAGATGAAGCAGAGCAGCTTAAAGATAAAATAAAGAATACTGCATGCGAAACCGGAGAGGATGCTGGCAGCACTAGTGAGCAAGAGAGTGAAAGCGGTGAACAGGAAACTGGGGAGCAACAGGAGCCTGCGCATCCGGTTGAAAGCGAGCCAAATCTGCAACCTGCTCAAAGCGCGTGCCCGCTGACCGCAATTTTATTGATAGGAATTTCTCTGCTATCACTAGCAGGAATAAGAAATAGATGATTCAAATTTTCTTTTCATTAATTTTTATATTGCCATAGGTTGTTCCTGTTATCTCTAGCTCAATTATCTGCTTATAGCGAGAGAATACTTCAATGGTAGTTATAGCAGGATCTCCTCTTATCTTAATGCTGATATTGCGCAAATCAATCTTTTCGAATGGCTCAGTATTAACTGAAATAAAGTTGTTTTCTGAATCCAACCTCTTGAAAATAGTCATCGATTTATCATTAAAAACCACAACCGCAACCTTACCCCATTCTACTTCAGCATACACTGCTTTTCCCGACAACATCTCAACATCCGCAATCTTACATATCCTTTTCCCTTCTTTCTTGATGCAAACATCTGTGCTCCCGGTCTCAAACACTTTAGCGCCTCCGCCTGTCCTCACCATTGCATTCTCAAGCACTAAGAATGTGTGCTTCACCCCGCAATACATTGCGATGACCTTTCCAAACCTACTGGTGAACTCACTTATGCTAACCTCGCGCGACTGGCCATCTGATATATACTCAATCTTGCTCGGTCTCTTGCATATGCATGTGATAGGCGGCTCAGCAAAAACAGGTTGAGATATAAATAAAGATGCAGACAAACCAATATTCCTAAAAATTTTCCTGCGATTGCGCGAAGACATCATGCACATATTGTGGCGCATATCTATTTTTAAAGTTTGCTTCGCAATTACAAAACAGGTGTTTTTATGAGAAGAGCTCAAGCAGCTATGGAATATTTGATGACTTACGGATGGGCGCTTTTAGTTATAGTTATTGTTTTGGGCGCTCTAGTAGCATTGCAGGTGCTCAACCCACAAGCGCGCATGCAGGATTCATGCAACCTACCTATTGGGTTTAAGTGTGAAGTCGCTGGGTTGAACGGAGATGGAGAACTCAACATAAAGATAACTAATCAGCAAGCAATACCAATAACTGCTGGCCTAGGTTGCGCGGTT
>JAJSAH010000004.1 GCA_024274875.1 archaeon | reverse complement strand
TGACTGTTGGTGGAAATGTATCTGCAACATACTTTATAGGCAACGGTGGATTATTAACTGGATTAACTGCTTCACAGATAAGCAATCTTGCTGATTCACATACTCATAATGCAGCCAATGTAACTGCAGGCACATTTGGTGCAGGTGACTTTACATTCCAGAATAATGTGACTGTTGGAGACCGTTTGTACATAGGAAGTAACAACGCGGATAGCGTACACAGTTATCTAAGGCTAGACGTTAACACAACAGACATAACAGCTGAATGCGTGGTTGGTGCGGAAGGACTAATGATATTTGACAATGTAACTTCACGTTTATTGATTTGTGCAGGTAGTGCTGGATGGAAATCTGTTTTATTATCATAATTAACGGTGAGGTAAATGCTTCCATTGAATAAAGAAGGCAGAGAAAAAGTATTCCTCATACTATTAGCAGTTTTACTCATGTACATAGCGTACGATAAAGGAATGGAATATCTGAATAACCTCAAAAAAGAGTCATTTGAAAAAGGGTATTCTAAGGCGTACGAGGAAGCCACATCTCACATAATTGATGGAACATTGAACTGCAAATCTGTCATAGTGTCTACATCAAACAATACAATTGAAATAGTTACAAGAAAGTGCGCAGAAACCTTGCAGCAACAGTCATATCTTCAAGGTGTAAAGGATACTGCTTCCAAGATCATCGAAGAAGGTAAAACCTGCGAGCCTGTCCTGGTTAGTGATGGGATAGAACAATACTACTTCATGTCTTTATCGTGTTTGCAAAAATGAGGTGCATATGTTGAATAACCTGAACTTAAAATCATCATTTTTCCTGGCTTTAGCGTCAATGTTGCTCATTCAAGCGGCGTACGCAATTACATCGACTGGTGGCACATATTCCCAATTAGGGATAGTCGCAACCACAACATCTCCTTCTACCTCGGGATCATCATATTATTAAAGATGGGTCCTTTACTCAATCCCTCTAACTCAACACACAGATACTACTCTTGAAGGGAGAACCGGTGTGCTTGATTTAGTCAATAATCCTCCAAATGTAACGCTTCTGTCCCCTACAAATAATACCTGGACTAATGATAGGAATGTTAATTTCACATTCAATATTACTGATGATTTTACAATGTCTAATTGTTCAGTATGGACCAATACATCTGGCACGTTTTCACTAACTCAGCTAAACCAATCAGAGATTGTGCAAAATATAAAAAACGGCATAAACTATACTTTTTCGTCTGACCAAGTTATCCTCTGGAATGTGCAATGTTACGATAATGGGTTAGGAACTCAACCCAAATATGCAAAATTCTATGATTACAATTACACTATTAAAATAGATACGGAAGCGCCGAATCTTACAGTACAACTCCCTGAGAATACCACATACGCTTCTTCATCCGTCAATCTTAATTACACTGCGAATGATTCGTTTAGCGGCATAGATACATGTCAGTATTCGTTAGACGGAGGCGCATGGGTTAATATTGCCTCATGTGCAAACACATCGTTAACGGGGCTAAGCGATGGAGGCCATTATGTAACTGTTAGAGTAAATGATTCTGCGAATAACTACAACTCATCTACAGCCTACTTTACAATAGATATCACACCTCCTTTAATAACACTTTTGTCCCCGCAGAATATAACTTACTCGTATTCAACAATAGACCTAAATTATTCTGTATCTGGTCCGGATATTGATTCTTGCTGGTATTCAATAGACAACGGGCAAAATATAACTTTGAGCAACTGCCTAAATTCAAGTATAAATATGTTAAACGGTGCTCACAATGCAACTGTATACACAAATGATACTAACGGCAATGAAAATTCGTCTTCTGTAATATTTACTGTAAGTGATAACGTTGCTCCTATACTCTCTAATATTCATACTTCTGAAGCCTCATATACATATGCAACAATTGAGTGGGCAACCAATGAGTACTCTAACTCAACAGTTGAATATGGATTAGACTCATCTTTAGGTTCAGCATCAATGAGTTCCAGCTTAGTTACAGACCACAGCATGACATTATACAGTTTAAGCGCTGGAGAAAATTATTATTACCGTGTTAAATCCTGTGATACTGCGGGAAATTGCAATACTAGTGGATTAAACACGTTTACAACCACGAGGTATCCTTCTAGTGGTGGAGGAGAAAAAGAGAGAGTTAGCGTTTCAGTAAGTATAAAAGGTGAAAGGTGCAAAGGCATGCCTCTTGTACTGCAAATGAAAAGAAGCGATGGTAAAGAACTGCGTGATGCTAAGATAGTTGTGCAGTTATCGTTTGGAAACATGTGGTTAAGTGCATTTGAATCATCTGTGGATGTAGATGGAACAGTTAATTTCACACCTGCAGGTATTGGTACATATAGGGTTATCGGTAGGAGTAAGAGCAGGTATGACATCATAACGTTTTCTGTTGATTCCTGCCAGCTTACTACAGCTGAGGAAGTAGGAACTAATGTAACCATAGAAGAAATTGAGGAAAAAGAGGGAGAGATGGGTGGAAGGTCATTTGTAATGCATGCGAAAACGTTTAGAAGGGCTGATATGAAACTAAACGATACTATTATATTCTTTGTTGATGGGTTGAAACACACCGCGAGGATTATAGAGATCTCGAAGCAGCATGTTCTCGTTGATATTCGTTCTGAACCTTTGTTAATAAAGCTAGTTCCGGATGAAACTGAAATTATCGATATAAATGGGGATGGATTAGATGACATCTCAATAACACTTAATGGCTTGAGTGAAAGTGGCGCAGATATCTCAATAAAAGTTATTGAAAAGAAAATAAAAGAACCTGAAATGCCCGTATCTGAAGAAACTAAACCTGTTCCAGGAAAGGAAAGTGTGAGTACGTCGCCTACAGAAAAAGGTGCAGAAAGCTGCCCATTAGTGAAGGCAAGGATGTTTGGCGTTTGCGTTGAATGGTTGCTGTTGTTAGGATTCGCAGTGATAATCATTTTGTTGATTGCGTTCTTTTTAATCATTGGTATGGGAAGAAAGAAGAAACGTTATCATCATTACAAGAACCATCCAAAACGGCGTCATATGCATAGGAAAGGATAAACATATCAAAATTGTATTTATATTATAATTTTTTAGGAGGGAAACCTAATCAACACACTCTCATGAATGAAAATATGGATGCATAAAAATATGAGACCGAACTTAGTCTGCAATTCCTTAACTGCGCAGTGAGCTTACAGCATCCTCCCCAAGCATCAGCATAACTGTTTCCAACGGCAGTCCATACACAACATTTGTATAGCTTCCTTTGATCCTTTTTATAAATGATGCGCTGTATTTATCCAATGTGCTGAACCCTATAGCATACTTATGATAATCTGGATCACTATCAAGGTATGTCTTTATCTCTCCTGAACTGAGGCGCCTCATGAATATTGCTGTCATAACAGCTCTTGTATCGGTTTTGCCAGTGTAAAGGTCAATCATGTGCACTCCAGTATAAAATCTGAGATCCCTGCCAGACAAGCGCTTTAAGCGGTGAAATGCTTCCTCTTTAGATTTTGGTTTTTCTAATATTGATGAACGGTGCGCGACTGAATCAAACCCAAATATTATCCCATCATAATGGCGTTTTGCAACTGCTTCCGCCTTAAGCCGAGCGAGAGTCCTAACAAGTTCTTCTGGATCAGTTGGCCTGCCATCAAAGTACTCATTGATTCTGCTCTCTTCGCACGAAAACCTCAACCCGAGCGTTCTAAACAACCTTTTCCTGCTCGGCGAACCTGTCGCAAATATAATTTTTTTAATTGCTGCCATAAGCCTCTTCGGTTAAAGAATAATTAAAAATGTTTTCATTATCGCTTGCTTTTCATTCTTGATCGCCTACGTTTATGCGCAGGAACGCAGTATTTTCGTATTCTGTCTGCTGGTGAACGATTTATGCAATTTACATCAACCCAAAACACATCATCGTCAATATTCAAATATCTGTATTTCCTGCCCACCATAAACTTCTTTACCCATATGTAATCTCTTCCATGATCCTCAATTATGTCTACCATGCGCTCAAATGTTTCACCATAATCTTCAAGAGCTATGAATTTATGCCATAATGGTGATTTTATGAATGTTCTGGCAACGCGCCATTTAACATTTTCAATCTGCTTTCTGAACCATCTAATGCCATATTTTTCCTTCAGGCAAAATGCCTCCCGTTTCTCAATCAATGTATGCAGATATCCTCTAATCAAGCTTGCTCGCGATACATTGCGCTTTTTTGCAATCTCTTTTATTTTGGCATATGCGTCTCCAGGAAGCAGCACTTCATAATAAATATAATCATCTAATTTTAATCCCCTCTGAGAAAATGCTGGTTCTACATTACTTAATTTGCTTAAACCCTCAACAATCAATTTGCCAAACTCTTCAGCACTGTCAAAATCTTCACCTAACTTTCTATCGGCCTCCAAAATATCTATAAGGGCATCATATGCTTCCTCTAAGTCGTTTATCATTATGGTTTTCATATATTCTGTTTTCTGATAAAATTAATATTTATGCTGTCGAACAATTTTTTTAGATGCAGTTTTTGTGCATCCCGCAAACATAAACACAAAAACAAGGACAATAAGTGATATAATGATTTTATTTAAAATGTAGCATATGGAACTAATCGCATTCGCAAAGGAGATCATTGAATTATGCAAAAGCGCAGGCGCTAAGCCAATCTTGCACGGCAGTTTGGCATTAAAGTATTACGCAAAAAACAGCAACATCTCTGTTCATGATGTTGACCTGTTTATCTCTGAAAATTCATTCACCAATGTAATCAAATTGCTCGATGAAAAAAAATACACCTATAAATATTCAAAAAAATGGCATGTGATTGAAGTAAGAAAAGATAACTTAAAAGTGGATTTGGATTCGTATGAATACTGGTGCAAGGGAAGGGACAAGCCCAAGAAAATTGAGCTGAAGGATGTAAAACTGCATATGCTTACACTAAGGGATTTGACAGAGCAGTACAGGATCGCTGCTGAGGTTAGCGATAAGATTGAAGAGAATAGAAGAAAGTATGAAATAGCTTCCCAAATTAGTGATAAGCCAGAAAAGAATCTTATTAAATTGAGAGGCTTTAGGCCATAAAGCTGATTTTGAGATTTTATGCAAAAAGTAAGAATATTAATATTGACTGAAATAAAAATATAAACATTGAAATCGATCGGAGTTATTATAAAATGAGGTGAGATTATGAATTGGAAGCTATTAAGTTATGGGATATTCATATTGGTTATATTCTCATATACTCTAGTTTACATGTACATAAGTGAAATTGATTTGAGATCAAAGATTCTTGACAAAGAACTTGAAAAGGCAAGGCAGCAGCTTTTAAGCACGCTTAATGAAAAGAAACAATTGGAAACTGAACTCAAGATTCAGAGGAATATTAACAATGAGTTAAATTTATCACTTATTAAGAAAGAGGAGGAAATTAGTAGGCTGAACCAAACAATAGATAAACTAGAATTGGAACTGAAAAGAGCATTAAGTAACCTAAACAGTTCCGAAAGCAGGATAAACGAATTGAAGGAATACGTATTCAACGAGATAAATGAATACATAAATAAGATTGAAGAGAAGATGAGATGGATGAAGGAGAATAGCGTATTACCAGAAGAATTGTATCATAAGAGTTACTGGAACGTAGAAACAAGATGCAATGATGAAAATGACAATTTAAACTTAGCATGTATCCCATTCATTATTAGCGAGTTCAAATCGACTGATTATCAGTATGAAACAGAGGATAAACTAAACTCTGTGGAGGAATTCGCGAAATATGGTGGTGACTGTGAAGATTATGTATTATTTATGAAGGCATTTCTTAACACAGTACGTGAAAAAGAGTACCAATTATTGGGTTGGGAAGAAGGAGGTGGAAAGTTCACAGTATATGAAGATTCAAGTGGGAGATGGTATTATAATAACGCAAGAAAGCATAAATTTGGTAAGCTTTCTGATTTATATCCTATCGGAATATGTTATTTATATAGTGAAGAAGATTATGAAGGTCATTGTATTATTGCATTATCAGAGCGCAGGATTGAAGGAATAGAACATGTGAGTTTATTAGAGGGTTCCGAGACATTTGAACCGCAAAGTGGAGCATATACAGGAGATATAGGAGAAGAGTATCATTTGTGTAGGGAAGGAGATTCTCAGTGTGGAAATAACAAAGGCGATATATTTTTGCTTTTGCTGGATAATGATATTCTATATTTCGATGATGGAGAATGGAGCGGTTTCTATAAATTGAATGAATCGCTCTATAATCTCAAAGAAAAAATTAAGGAAATAGATTAATCATATATGCAAGAAACTTGCGCTTGAAGAAATGCGTCTTCAACCTCATTTTCCTTTTCACTTAGAGCTGAATCCGCATTACTTAACGGCACATAATAATCCTCATCCCAATATTCATACCAACTAACCATATGATATCCATAACACCATTTTTCGAACTTAACAAGAAAGTCTTCTCTATAATCAGGAGCTTTTTGTATTAGAGAAGAGTATATTGCTATGCTATCGTTACACCCCTTCTTTCCATTAGAGATATAATTTAGATACTCCAGTCTTTTTTGATCATATTCTTCAAATTTATCATATAGCTCAGAAATTTTATCAACATATTTCATACAAGTACCATAATCACTGTCAATATTATTAGAGTAAATGTTAGCCACCTCACTAATAGCGCCAACATCATCATCATAATCAATCAAATATTCATAGTATTCTTTCATTTTTTTAAATTTGTAGTTATTATGCGATAATAAATTGTTTAGCTTCGTGATATTCCCTTCCAAATCGGATATTCTTGCTCCTTTTTGAGATAAGTCCTTCTCTAATTCCGCTAATTTGATACTTTTTTGGGACAATGTTTGATTTAAATCTGCAATTACATCATCTTTCACTTTAAGTTCGTAAGTCTTACCAACGTATTGCGTGGCTAAAAAAATGTTCGCCAACAAAAAACTGCGGCAAGCCCCATAAATAAGTATAATAATGATCCACCCATATAAACAAATTGTATATAAAATTTATAAATTGATTCAACACAACTAAAGAAAGAATGTTGCACTCTTAACTCAATGCAATAAGGTCTGCCTTCTTAAATATGAATGCTTTCGCAACGATTAAATAAGGGAATTTCTCAAGATGCGTATTGTATATTCTGACAGACTCGTTGTACACCTCTCTTTGTTTTGCAATCCTTTCCTCAATATCCCTTAATGTATTCATGAGATCCTCGAACATTTCATCGGCCTTCAACTGAGGATATTTCTCCGCAATTATCATAAAATCTTTCTCAGTGATTCTATTGTTTGCAATGCTTTCCATGATGTTTTTCTCGTGCTTAGCGTACGATTTAACCACTTTCTTCAGATTGGTTATCAGATCCTTTCTCAGTTTTAAAACTGCATCAATATTATGCTTGAACTTTTCAGTTTGTTCTCTTAACATAACTAAGTTATTATAAATGCCAAGAAGATACATCAATATTGGCATTGCCCATAAAATAGCGCATATTCCAGGAACCACTGGAAAGAATGGCAGTATATTGTAGCCATTAACTATTCCCCACAAATAAAGCGCAATCATAGGAGGAGCCATCAAAAACGAGATTATCAAAAATAATTTATCCATTACTAATATCTGTGACCTTTTTCTTGAGATGATCAGCAATTCGTCATAGCGAATCTGTGGCATTTCTTCCTGCTTCTCGACATTCTTGGCAAAAACGTACTGCGTTTCCAACAATAGTCTTATTCGCGCATACACAGCATCCTTGAATCTCTTAAATATATTCTTGAATTTTGGCATGGTTATATTATCATGCACATATTCTCCGAGAATATATGCTCTGCTGTTATTTGGAATGTATCCTACATATATCATGCGAGGCAGTGCTAATCCACGTTTCTTTATGAACGATTTCCAATTTTCATTCATATCTATAACTTTTGCATGTAAAGCCATGGAACGAGCAGATTTATCGTATTTGTGATACATATTAACAAATACTTTGCCTGTTTCATCTTCAATGTTGAACGGCGCAATCCCATATTCAATAGTAGGGGATCTTCCATGATAATACTTAATGATGTACGCAACTGCTTCTTCGCCATTTGGCAGCACTAAAGGATTGTCAGAATGCACGGTGCCTTCAACTGCAACTGTGCCAGGTGAAAGCGCAGTGATTTTAAAAGTGGGCGTGAATTTAACTAATAAATATCTTCTATAAGCCTTAAAAGCCATGACATAAGCAATCACTGCTATTATAAACAGCGAGAACAAGGACATATAGTTGTTATATATTTAAAGAATAAAAAAATATCTTCTTGCACTGGTTCCTTACATCACCAGGAATTTTAGAATTATCTAACTCATCTTTTCCAACCCACATAAAACCTTTCAATTCTCTTGCATTCATGCTTAATTTTTCAGGATTCAATGCCTTGCACGCATAATAAAAACAGCAATGGTCATGATCGCCTACTGAATGAACATTAACATGGAAAGGTATAGCTAAATTTTGCTTGGCACTGCCCTCCAACGGCATTCTGCTTTGATTAAGAATTTCTGCATCAATACCAACTTCCTCCTTTATTTCCCTCAGCAACGCTGCATCAGGCGTTTCATTTTCATCAATATGCCCGCCAACAGGGAGCCACATATCCAGCTTTTTGTGATGGATAAGCAAGATTTTTCCATTACTTATTATATACCCAGCAACAACCAAATCAGTTTTCATATTTGTAATACAGTATCAAAGATTTAAAAATAAATTTATGTGATAAAAGATTATTAGAATTTCTAAAAAAATTAGGAAACATCTTAGTGGGCCATACACCCTATATTTTAGGACACTTAATAAGTAAACTTTGCACTAATAAACACTTTCTAAGTAAACCATTTGCCAAACCGCAAACCCCTTTCAATTTTGTTGATTTACTTATATGATGTTGATTGCCAATTTTTGATAGCGCAACCCGGCTTATGCAGTAAAAGAGTCCTTGAAACAGAAAAAATGCCCGCACTCTCTAAATTCATTTACTTATACGATATACTGTGTCCAGCATTGTGCAAAAGAATATACCATATAAGTAAATGGAGTTTAAACACGTCGAAAAAATTTCCTTATTTTTTTGGGCAGTTTTTTAAGAAATGGCTGGGGTGGATTGCAAAAACACACTAAAAATATAAATAAAAATATATTAGAAATTCTAAATATTTATTGGCAAGGGATTTTGAAGGTCTTATTTTTTGACATCCCTGTTTGCGCATCAGAAACTATGCTGTTGATTGCAATATGCTTATCATCTTTCCAAATCCGATTCATGAAAACTATGCCATCAACCAACTTAGAGAATTGCACTTTTTTGCATTTCTTATCATAAACTATTAGATTGGATTGCGAAATTCCATCAAACTCAATATACTCCAAATCAAGGTTTAAGGTGAGCAGAGTATTACCAGTTGCGTTGATCACATAAAATTGTCCATTCTTGTAAAATTGATGTGTGTGCGCAGAAACCACTATGTTGCTTGGTATGTGGATAAGCCCACACAGAGACATGCTCAGTGACTCTCTTAATAGACGTTTGTACTCTGTTTGGATTTGCTGCGGAAGCGATTCAAAATGCTCATTGCCGCGCAGTTGCGCAAGGTCCTCATCGAACTTGCTCTCGATTTGGTCAAAGGTGCGAACCCATTCAACCGCATTATACTCTATTGAAGCAAACTGTCCTTTTCCCTTGTACCTGCAGAACATATTTCTTCTTTTTTTCATCGCCTTATTCATGCACTCACCAATATATTTTTAGAAAATCTAATAATTTATTTTATACTCCATAAGCTCCTTTATGACCGTGTCATTACTACCGAATGACTTGCGCACTAAGTGCTTCCAAGTTCTCCTTCTAACTAAGGAATCAATATCATCAAGTGTTGGGAACTTCTTGTCAAAATACCTTTTCAGAAAGTTAATTGTGCATACAGAGAATCTTCCGTGCACATACTTTTTTTCATAATCAATCAATCCATTCCTGCGAAGCAATGCCTCAATGCCTTCAATTATCTTAATATCCGAACATACGCTCCAACACTTACTTCTCCAATCTGTTTTAGATATATGCTTTAAATCATCTATCGCCAAGTAATGCCTGCCAGTCAATGCGCGCAGCATGCATATCGATCCAGAAGGTATGCCTCTTAAACTAATTGAATCGCGGTTTCTCCTCTCATTAATCAATCCCTCTCTAAAAGCAAACTTCTCAATCCTTTCCAAACCTCTAAGCCCGCCGCCCTTTCTCTTCAATATTTTCATTCTCCAGTCCGGGAAAGTATTTATGAACATATGCAAGTCATTTAACTGCGGACTGAGTTTGCCAATGTTATCTCTAATAGCTTTCAATGTATTTGGGCCAAAATGATGCTTCAAGAATTCAGATTTATTTACTCTCATGCTGTGTTTGCGCTTACTTGTCCGCGTGGCAACAACCATAGTATTGAGTAGGAACCATTTGTATTTAAATGTTGTGGTATAATACTCATCAATGATTGATATATTTATGTTTGTTGTCGGAATCGCGATGTTGGTTTATTTCGGGGAAAAGGTAGTAGAATATGCTGAGAAAATCTCAATACGCATGAGATTGCCAGTGCTATTCATAGGTTTATTTGTTGTTGCAATAGGCACTGACATACCAGAAATTACGAATTCAATAATATCATCTGCGCTTGGCCATGGAGATATTAATGTAGGCAATGCCATCGGTTCTTGCCTGGCGCAAATCACGCTAGTTCCTGCTGTGCTCGTGCTTTTTTCGAAAAATATTAAAGTTAAGCTGGGTGATGTGATTATTCCAGGCTTGGGTGTGTTGTTATCGCTTTTAATAGCGTTGTTTGTTACAGAGGACGGATTAATAACATGGATGGACGCATTAATTCTTGTATCTTCATTCATAATTATTATGGCGTTTTTGTATAAGTATTTGGATATACTCAAATATGAAGACCATAAACGCGCAACAGATGGCGTTAAAGAAAGCACATTTTTGTTGGTGGTTTTGCTGCTTATTTCATTGATAGGAGTGCTCGTAGGTTCATATCTATTGGTTGAGGGAATAATTGCATTGTCAGGTTTGCTCAACATACCAGAATATGTGATAAGTTTTTTTGGAGTGGGGCTTGGGACCTCTCTGCCGGAGGTTGCAGTGAATATCATGGCAACGCGAAAAAGGAAATATGAGATTGCAATAGGAAATATTATTGGCAGCAATATAGTAGATGCAACTTTTGCGTTAGGAATTGGTCCTTTGATTCATCCTATCACTTTGAGCGCGGCAATCTCAAGCATAACTATAATATATACAATATTTGCATCAACAGTAATGCTTGGCTTGATTGCATACAGAAAACGCATTGATATTATGACCGCCGTAGTTGCAGTGATTTTATATGCGTTTGCATACACCACAGTACTGTAAAGTTAATCCTTCTTTAAGAACTGTGCAATTACTTTCTCAATTATCTTGAATCCATCAACCATTTCATACAAATCATTATCATTTATGTCGTAATTCTTGTGTGCAAATTTGTTTCTTAAATGGAATGCGCGTTTGAGTTTTGCAGATTCTTCGTCGTTGATTATTCCTTTTTCCATGATTAAATCGACCAGTTGTATATAATTCAGTGGCTCTAAACCAAGCTTCTCTTTGAATACAAGCGCTGCAAACGCCTCAAAATAATTCATTGCCTGCATGCATTCTAGCGCTAATGAATTAAAACGAACTTCATCTGGATTCGAACTAAATTCATCGCGGGCGACAACCGCTCTCTCAACAAATTTCAAACATAGATTTGCCAAATGCTCTCGCTCATAATTCATAAATTCACCCATTATATAATGCACGCAAAACAATAAAAAGCACTAATAATCCATCTTCATAATTTTTGAAAGACATTCTTCTTCGCATGGTCTGAGCGGCAGGTTCTTAAGCACAAAAAGATCTCCAGAAAGGCCGCTGATAAAGTTAAACCCTAACGATTCATAAAACTTCTTGTTTTCTAAATCTTGCTCATATGCCCTCTCAACTATAAAAGAGTATCCAATCTTACTGAGTTCTGCCAGAAGGGATTTCATTATGAACCTGCCAATCTCTGTGCCGAGCAGCTCTTCTGAAATATCGAACATTGAATTTGCAGGAGAGTGGTATCTGCAAGAGCCAGTTTTAACTAAGTGCAATATGAGCGCAAGGGCATTCCCAGAAACATCAAGCACTTCAATGCGCAGGAATTGCTTGCCATTATATACAAATTCCTTCATAGTTAATCTATATGAAGCACCCTTAAAACTCAATGTTTTTGGATATTTATCCATAATTTTCGCATCAAAATGCGCTACGTATTCCTCAGTAGTAACCTCTTCTTCACAGCCCATGCAAGTATTAAAGAGTAAAGTGTTAAAAAATGCTTAGTGCAGAGTTTTCTTAGATCTGCCGAATAATTTACCGCTTATGCGCCTGCCAAGCATACGTATAACCCCAACGCTTTTGTCATTATTTGTCCCTTGCATTTCTGAAATCCTGTTCGCAAGGTCAATTATCTGCGCAGACCTGCTGTGAAGTTTTTCTAAGGATACGAACTTCACATTCTCTTTGAGAATCAAATCTATTATATGCTTCTCCTTTAATCTTCCTTTTCTTGAACCCAGGTTTATGATTGCGCCGGCAAGCCTTTTACTCTCTTTCTCATCATGCCATCTGGAGTGGAATATGTATTGCACTTCTCTCTCCAACTTCTCGCTGAGGCCTGACACAGTAAGTTTTTCAGTAGTCCTTGCTGCGCGGGATGCAACAGCTTCACTAACTGGATCTGGTGCGCTGGTTCTGGCCTCCTTAGTTTGCGAGGGCAGGGTCTCTTGAACAATCTTATCATAAACTTCAATTGGCATATCAATAGTTGGTTTGCGATCTAAAAGTTCGTTGGGTTCATAACCATCAAGCACTCCATCATAATCCTTATCTCTTGATGCCTCTAATTCTTTATCTATTTCATCGCATAATATTCCCACTTCTTCATCCTCTTCTTCATCAGTCATCTCCTCAATCATTTGATCAATGCTTACTTTTTCTTCCAACGATTCAGCGGCGCTTATACTGGATTCGCTAAATTCAAAGTTGCCAATATCTCCCTTAGCGATTTCTTCAAGCTCATCTTCGGGCAATGCAATAGTTTTTTCATCCTTTGTTGAAAGAGGTGCTGCATGCTGAAATTCTTCTGCATTAAGCTGTTCTGAACCTATCTCATCTTCATCAACATCAGGCCCAGAAACCACTGCATCAAGTTTATCTTTAGCGTGAACTGCAATGTCCATCTCTTTAGTAATATCTTTCTTATCATGCGCTGAGATTTCCTCATCCATATTCTGTTCATCTTCCTCATCTGCTTTGGCTTCTGCATCTTCTGAACTATCAGCAATCTCTTTATCGAGATGTCCTGCAGAAGCGTCAAACTCTGATGAAACTTCGCTGGTGTCAGTTGCCTCAGTATCAACTTTCTTTCTTGATTCAAAACCCTCAGGAACGTTGGCAAACACCGACTGGCTCTCTTCAATCATTTCGCCAGGTTTAGATGTGGGTTCAGGCGATAATGGTTCGGTAACTTCATCGATGAGCTTATTGGCTTGTTCAGCACTTATATTAGCAACCAATTCCTCTAAATGCCCTACTCTCTCAGCGAGCGAAATTATTTCTGAATCTCCATTATCAGTAACATTATCAAAATGTGTGTCAAACTGGATGTTCTCTAAATCATCGCTTATCTCCTTAACTTGTGATTTGAGTATCTCAACATCTCCTTTCATATCAACCGCTGATGCGGTGATAGACACAACTTTGTCAATCTTGCTTTTGAATCCCTCTACTGAATATGCCATTTGCTCAGAGAACTCTTTAAGTTCTGAAACATCTTTTGCAAGCAGCTGAATTGATGACATTTTATCTCTCATATCAGAAATATCGTTGTTGATGAAATTAATTTTTTCAGCATTGCTCCTAGCAAGATTCTCCAGGTCCATAACATCATTTTTCAGCGCACGTATTTCAGATGAGTTATCCTCAAATTTTAACAATCTTTCCTCAATATCTATTATGTGATATGATTTGTCTGCCAAATGAACTACTTCTTCTTCAAGCGCATTGAGTCTTGCATTTACATCTTTAATAAGTGAAGATGACTGTTCCGCAGATTCAATCTTATCTTTGATCTCTTCAATGCGGTCGAGCGCAGTGCGAAGATCTTCGCTAACATCTTTCTTCTTGATCATCTCAACCTGGCTAAGCAACACTGATGCTTTTTTATCTACGGAAGACACTTCTTCTTGCAGTTTATTGATACGCATGCCAAACAGCTTAAACCTCGCAGATAGGTTATCAAGCTGAATCTGCATATTTTTAATCTGCTTTTCATAAGATGCATTCTTTGCCTCCAGCAGTTTTATTCTCATTTTGTTCTCCATTTCGACTACTCCACCAGGAATTTCAGAGGAGTTTGCAGGTGCGCTGGTTTTTTTAGCTGAATCTGGAAGGCGGTACATAGGTTGAGTATCGGATTTTTTATCCTCATCAACAGGTTTTTTACCAACATCAACAGGTTTTTTACCAGCATCAACAGGTTTTTTACCAGCATCAACAGGTTTTTTATCCTCATCAACAGGTTTTTTACCAGCATCAACAGGTTTTTTATCCTCATCAACATTGGCATCGGCAATTGAGTTAGCATTATTGGAAACAGGCAAAGGAGGAGGAGTTTCCCTGCGCGCACTGCGTATGTTTTCGTTAACTGAGCTCTGGTTGTCTATCTCTTCTTGTATGCTATCAACGATTTTTGCAAATGCAAGCGGATTTTTATTTATTAATGTATGATCATCAGGCGAATCTACAAAATCTGCGCCATAGTTATCCTGAACATTTGTCTGTTTTGAACGATTTTTCTTATTCCAGTTTTCAGGCAAAGTGGGCGGCTCACTCAAATCAGCCACAGATTCTATAGGTGCGTTTGCATTTGGATCTTTAATAGCTGGGATTGGCCTAGACCTAAGAGATTGGTCCGCCATGCTGAGCTTCTTCTTCAGCTTTTCGCGCCCATTCGCTAAAGATGGGCTCGATTTCATAGGTGGCATAATGTCTGATTCATTCACTTTAACTGTTCTTTCAACCCTATCCGCAATTTTTGGAGTTTCTTCTGCTTCTTTTATTTCAACGATCTTTCCATGTATGAGCGAGTTTACTGCCTTTTTTATCCACGGTTTGAACCCTTTCTTAGGAGGCACTTTAACGCGCACATCATCAGATTCATCACCAACTATATGGTCTATATACAAACCTTTGCGCGTTATACCCATCGCCTCTTCAACTTTCTCAAGCAAACCTTTGCTTATGTCATGAGTTCCAACACCAAAATAATAGTTCGGATTGCGTCTGCACATGTTTGCAGACATGTGCTTGATAAGGATAAGCTTCTTTCTTGCCATCTCAAGCGTTGGCTGACTACCCATATATTGATATATGGCTTTTTTAAATGAACTTAAAAGCTCGTAATCAGCATCTTCTTTCTTTAAAACTGAAACCAAATCATCAGTGATCCTTCCCAATGAGTTGTTGTTATCCATTTCCATGCTAACACAAGCAATATTGACATCTTAATTGTTTATATAGTTTTCGATTTCAAACCAAGAAGATTGTAGAAAAATATTTATACTTGCAAATTAATGCTTCTTCTTAAACTTCATGCGGAGAGGCTTATTGCGCACGCGCTTTAACAATTTACTTATCGCGTTCTTCTTCACATCAACATGTTCGCGCACCGCCCAAAGATCATTTGCTAATTCTACAACTCTTTCTGAATGCGAATCTAATCGATTAGGGTCAACATAAGGTATGTTATGCTTAATGATAATATCTACCAATTGACTTGGTTTAATTTTCCCATCCTTTCTTACTTTATCCATAATATGTTTCATTAAGCGCTCTTTTTCTGCAGGGCCATACCATTCATCATAGAAGATATTTTTTAGCAAACTCCTCAACTCAGCTTCAGGGTTATGTTGCTCATCCTCTAATACATTAAGCGAACTCCCCCCGTTCATTTGAACATCCTCAGTAATTAAAGCATCACTCGAAGTTTCATCATCAAAACAATCCTCATCACCAGAACAATTCAAATTTTCATACATGCATTCATTATTATTATTAGATTCGAGGTTGGGTTCATCTATGCAAACAGGTTCGCTGAATTCCAAACCAATAACTTCCCTAAGTTCATCCAAAGGCAGGTTCTGAGTAAGATTATCATCAAACAAGCATGATTGAGATTTAAATTCATCTGCATTCAACGGCTCGGAACCATCTTTGCAATGCTCATCCAATCCGCTGAGCAGATCATCATTAAGATGTTCTTTTGGCAGTGATTGAATTGATTCAACAGTAGTGCTCATCTTTCTAAATTCATCACGCAATGATAATATATCTCCATTAACTTCATCAACCGATTTCTTTAAAGAATTAATCTCTTGCAATGAAGCTGCATGTTGAGCAAGCATCTGTTCGATATGGGATAATCGATCCACCACTTCTTTAATTTGTTCACTGCTGGAAAATTCACGGGATTTGAGTTCCTTCTCAACATGCTCTTTTAGAGACACAAACTCTGATAAAAACGAATCATTTACTTGGAGCAATTGGCTCTGCGAGGAATCAATGATGGATAACTTTTTGTTAAGCCTAGCGTTAAGAGATTTTATTTTTGAAACTGCATATTCCTGCAATTCAGATAATCTCTTATCATATGATGAATTATGCTGCATAACAAAATCTCTCACCTCATTGTTCAGAGAAATAATCTCTTCCCTCATATCAGAGAGTTCTTCTCCATAAGCTGATTTCAGGGAAGCAACATCATCCCTCATATCTGAAAGTTCTTTTCCATAAGCTGATTTCAAAGAAGCTACATCATCCCTCATATCTGAAAGTTCTTTTCCATAAGCTGATTTCAAAGAAGCTACATCATCTCGCACATCTGA
>JAJSAH010000003.1 GCA_024274875.1 archaeon | reverse complement strand
GCATACATCAAAGCTGTCCAGCCATCTTTATCCTCTGCATTCACATCAGCGCCTTTTTTTATCAATAAATCAACTATGTCTGTATGGCCACTCATAGAAGCATGCATCAAAGCTGTCCAGCCAGCATTACTTTTTGCATGCACATCAGAACTGTGGTTTATCAATAATTCAACTATGTTTGGATGGCCACTCCTAGAAGCATGCATCAAAGCTGTCCAGCCATCTTTATCCTTTGCATTCACATCAGCGCCTTTTTTTATCAATAAATCAACTATGTCTGTATGGCCATTCATAGAAGCATGCATCAAAGCTGTCCAGCCAGCATTACTCTTTGCATGCACATCAGAACTGTGGTTTATCAATAATTCAACTATGTTTGGATGGCCACTCATAGAAGCATACATCAAAGCTGTCCAGCCATCTTTATCCTTTGCATTCACATCAGCGCCTCTCTTCAATAAATCTTTTACTTTATTCAATTCTCCCTTCTCACATGCTTCTAAAAGCTCGCTGTTTAATTTTTCTTGCTCTTCTTTGCTTAATCTTACATTAGCTTGTTTTTGTATGGGTTCTACCTTAGGAGTAAGTTTTGGTTTTTCCCTAGGTTTTTCCCTATCACCGTAAAGCAATCTCTTTGCCTCCTCTATCTTGCCCTCACGGGCAAGCTCAGAAGCACGCTTAACTTTCTCTCTTATCTTTGGATCTATGAAAGAGTTTAGTTTTGCATTCATTTTATCAAACTCCTGTATTTTCTTACTTCATCTGAGTGAATCTTAGATATTGCACGGATATATGCATCTCTTGTAAGATCTATCGACATATTAACAATATCTTCAGCCGAATTCACCCTCTTTACAACAAAACCTAAATTTCTCAAATCCGTACTAGTACTGCTCTCACCACCTATCTGTATCATGAAAAACTCATTCCTGCGCGCGATCTCAATGAACCTGTCCTTAATTAAAGACCAGTTCGATATTTCGCCATCAGAAATAAGCGAGAATAATGCACCGCGCCTATGCTGCAAAACATCAAGAACTTTATCTAAATCAAGAGTAGTGCCACCTGTTTCTGGGTTCAGAATCAATTTCTTTACATCAGCGATGCCTTTGGCAGTTAGCGTTCTATCAGAAAAAATGCCTGCAGATATTTTAATCCTACTTAATATGCGCATCCTCTCAGCGAACCTGAGCAAACTGTAGAAAGTTAATACTCCATAATGATAATAGCTCTTATCACCCCATGGAACAATAGTTGTGTCTCCAATGCCTTGCATCATGCTACCTGAAGAGTCAATAAGAGAAAATACCATGTCAGGGAGGTTTCGCTTATCCTTTCTTATTGGAATATCAATATTGTGCATTGCCTTGGCAACCACAGGAGAAAACTTTCTTGATCTAAAATTTATGCCTACCATACCTTCTAAAATTTCGCTGTCATCATGAACCTCTTTATCGTAATTCTCAACACTAAGCGGAATTAAAGGCATTGCAGATGAAGGAAGTTCATCTGATTTCGTTTTTATGTTAATTTGTTTGGCAAGTGATGAGTAGTATGCATCAAGAGCATCTGTCCTATCCAAATAAAATGGAATGGGTTTGCCGCGACCGCACATAATCTTTTCTATATCTTTTTTTGTTAAATCTGAACCAAATGAAGGGGGTTCGATATCATCCGAATCTTTTTCTTTATTATCATAACTCGAGCTGCTATTATCTTCATGCTCGTGCCCAGAATCAGCTCTTTCATCTTTCCCTGAATTATTGCTGCTGTCACCTTCATGAGATTGCTCTGAACTGCCTTCATCTTCAGAATTAATGTCTTCACTTTTATTGCCTTCCGAACTATCGCTCCCCTGCTGAGAATCATCACCTTCTTGCTCTGAGCTCCCACCCATCTTGCAAGAAGTATCGGAAGCTGATAACTGATTCTGCGGAAGCTCACCCTCCTTTATAAATTCAATAACTTCCTTTGCATACTCTTCGGCAAGGTACTTCCACTTATCTCTAGAATAGATGTTCTCATCACTGAAAATGAGTTTTAATCTGGAAACAGCATTCCCTACTTCTTCATTTTCGATCATATATTCACTTAGCAATTTATAATCATGCTTGCTGCCAAACAAAGCAAGGTTTAGCTTAACAAATAATGAATATTCAGAACTGAATTGAGATGAAGGAGATATATTTGCAGTGTACTGACCATTAATACGCCAAAACAATACCTGGCCAGAAAATGATTCTTTTCTTTTAAGCAAACTGGCACTAATATTATAGTTATTAATTATGTCAACAACTGCATTGGTTATCCTTCCTGTAATCAAGTCTATATATAATCTATCGGCATTTGGGAATTTACCAGAAACTATATCGTGAATAGGTTCGATGAATTCAGTATAATATGTTGGACGATCGTAAGGGCATCCAAAACCGGAACCCCTAGGAAATTCCCAGTGCCCTATCTCATGGTCTAACACATTGAACAGCATTCTTTGAATTGGATTTGTTATGCTCATCTTGTCTAAATATGAGGAAAGAACAAAGTTTATGTTGAATGCAAGACCTGAATCAATGGCAATGTTTATATCAAATGTTCTTGGATCAATTGAAGCTATAACCGGATATTTCTGACGTTTGGATGATAGAGAAACCTTTGATGAAGTAGGACCGTACTTCTTAACACGGCTGCGAAGTGCAAGACGGAACCTAGAATAGTCAAAAGATTCAGAGGATAAATTAGGAGAAATAAATGAAAAAGCTGAAGATGAATCAGGTTTAGGTTTTGATTTAAATTTTAATCCCATAATTTCCACCAGCTCTTTTTATTTTTTGTACCTTTATTTTTTGCACCTCGTTTCTTCAATAAATCAACTATGTCTGGATGGCCATTACTAGAAGCAAGTATCAAAGCGGTACTGCCATCTCTATCCTTTGCATGCACATCAGCACCGTGGTTTATCAACAAGTCAACTATGTCTGTATGGCCACTCATAGAAGCATACATCAAAGCTGTCTTGTCACCATTATCCTTCGCATGCACATCGGCGCCTCTCTTCAATAAATCTTTTACTTTATTCAATTCTCCCTTCTCACATGCTTCTAAAAGCTCGCTGTTCAATTTTTCTTGCTCTTCTTTGCTTAGTTTCTGTATGGGTTCTACCTTAGGAGTAAGTTTGGGTTTTTCCCTATCACCGTAAAGCAATTTCTCTGCTTCCTCTATCTTGCCTTCACGGGCAAGCTTCAAAGCACGCTTAACTTTCTTTTCTATTTTCGGATCTATGAAAGAGTGTAGTTTCATTCTTTTACACCTCCTCAACAGTTTCTAACGAACCTAAAACTTCAAGAAGCAAATCCTCCCTACTGCGCGTTTCGATCTCCTCGATCTTTGAATCCATAATTGACCTTACAGCAACATTAACGGTAGAATTGCCTTCAATAATGGTAGAGAAATTGCTGGCTTTCTCAATATCACCTTTGCTCAGAATATTCTCAAACTCTTTCATCGTAACCGTTGCAAAAGATAAATCATCCGGAGATATTTTTTCCCAAACGCTTGCAAAAACATCATCAAGAATCTCCTGCCTGCTGCGATCAAGCGCGCCTTCCAAATCCTCAGTTATGAATTTCCTATCATAAGCTAAAGATAATTTTAGCGTTTCCAAGTATAGTTTTATGAATTCAGCAATGTCTGGAGAGTTTGGCTCAATGCCTGCTTTATTCTCCAGTTCGGATTCAAGCTCGGAAAGCGTGTACAACGTGCTTGCAAGTCCCGTCGCACCTTCCAGTTTCCTAATAGATATATCAGAACATAAAGATATTATGTCTCCTCTCGCATGTTGACCCAATAACTGATCTCGCCAGGATTTAACATTAACCTTATCAACCATTGCCCCTCCTATCTCCACATACCTGAACAAATTGTATATAATTTCTTTCATTATAGCACTGGCAATAACTGCATCGCTGGAATCTTGCGATCTCAGTTGATTATAAGATTCAATAATTAGCTCTGAAAAATCACTTTTTTGTATATCTTCCTTCCTAATTCTTTCTTTTCCAATTGAATACGCATCGCCTTCCGCCAACTTAACTGCATCAACATTAATCTGAACAGAAATCCTGTCAAGCAAAGCCAGGTCCTCATCAAATACGCCCGTATAATCACCATTCGATGGAGGATTGGCAGTGGCAATCAAAAATAAATAACCGTCTCCGAGATAGTATTTCTTTCCTCTTATCTCAAAGTAATTATCAAGCAGGTTTAAAAACTGACTCTGCAACGGTCCTGGCACCCTGTTTATCTCATCAACTAAGACAAAATTGTAATGTATGCTCTTAGCTATCTCATATAATTTTTCGCTATCGCTTGTATCTAAATTGAGTTTTATAAATAGATCTTTAAGTCGAAGATTTAAATCACCTCTTATGTGCAAACCCCCGTCCCCAAAGACGCCTATCTTAAGCACCTCGGAAAGCAAGGTTTTTCCTGAACCCTTAGAGCCCACCAACAACACATGTGATTTGCTGAGAACTGAAGCGGCAACTACATCAACAATAGTAAATGTTCTGCTCCCAGAATCCAACAAAGGCGTTTTATTCTTAAAATATCTGCGCAACTGTCTCCTTACGCTTAGATATGTTTTATAAGGGTTATATTTTGCAATGCTCATGTAAAAATTTTAGTATTTGTTATATAAATAGTTTTCTAAATGCAATGCCCCTACGCATCCAACAAAACCCTGCCCAGATCCCCATCTACTTCAACAACCATGCCGTTTTTCAGCATCTTAAAAGGATTCTTTTCAAGCTTATCTAACATTGGAATTCTAGATATAATTGCCCCAACAGCGATTATTGTCTCCGCTTCAATATTGATTATCGCTGCGGGAGCAACGCCATTCTTTTTGAGCTGCAGAATAACGTATGAGCCTACGGTTGAACCTTTTCCTCTCGTAAATACCAATACCTTATTTCTTATGTTTTTGTTGTAGATTGGGCTATCCTTATCTAAAACAATTCCAGTTTTTGGATCTATACCTCCTAAAAATGAAATACCATCGTTGCATAGTAAGACCTCTCCTTTTGCAATACCCCTGCTAATTACTCTTCCTTTAATCTCCATGGTTTTTCTCCTCCGTGCAGTTCTCAATCAATTTTCCGAGCCTGTCAAACGCAATCTCTTGTTTACACATTGTTGGTAAGTATTTAGTAGCTTTTCCAGAATTTACGGCTGTTTTCTTAAATCCCATCTGCTCTATTGGGGAAACTACCATGCATGTATCTGCGACTATTCGTCCGCCGGCATCTTCAATTATTTTGGTATATCCTTTTTCATCGGCCATATTTTTTATCTGTCGAGCGCAGCAAATCCACAACTTTGTTTTTAATCTCTTCCCATTATTTAGCATCTCTGCAATCTCCTCTATTTCTTTTATTGATGCATGCGGACATCCAGTAGATATTAGATCCACTATTAAATCAGTACTTATTCTTTCTTTTAATTCTTCCAGTTCGGATTTTCCTATTTCAATCCTTTCTGCATCTTCAGAAACACAGTATTCAGGAGTAATCCCTCTAGCAAAAAATAATGGCACCGATCCAGAAGCCGCCATTGCAGCTCCTAGATATTTTAGCTTATCCTCATCATGCTCTTTAGGAAGATTCTCAAACGCAGGATAGCTTCCTTTTGCGAGTTTGCCTATTTTTAGGCCTAATAAACCATAATCTGCACGATCTTCTAGCTTGATAGATTCATCAATAATTACCACTTTATTCGCAATTCTATTCTCATCTAAATGCAGTCCATAGTTTGGAGTAATTCCGCATATTGCAGCTGCAAGCGCAGAGGGACCTCCTTCCCTATTTGTCCTTGCACCTAAGACAGAGTTGGCAAAAGAGACTGCAGAGCTCTCTGCCCACGCAACATGTTCGCCAATTTTTGGTCTGATTCCTATTAAATAAGGAGTGCATGTGTATGTGGGATTAATCCCCATACTCTCGTATATATCAAATATTTCCATTTGTTTTCTTGCGAAGTGTGCTGGAACACCCATTTTTTCCCATTGTTCTCTGTCCATACCTGCGGGGTTGAGAAAGGCAGGGACTCTAACCTTTGCGCCTTTGTCCCTCATCTCTTTTATGAACTCTAATCCTGCGTCACCTATTGTTTTGTAAGAAACTCCAGCAACTTGGACGGATGTGATTGGAATCATGCTTCTTGCATTATAGATTTTACCGAGCGCAACAAGAATCTCCATGGCAATCTGCACACCTTCTCCAAATTCACCATCATACATTTTTTGTTGTTTTTTTGTTAATTCCAGGCTCATAAGTATTCCTCTAAATTAATTTTTGCATACTTGGCCTTTTCAAACTTTTCCTTTTCATCAACCGGTTTCGTTGCATCTAATCCAACCTTTGCCGTAATCCTCGTTTCAGGATCTGCTGATGGATCAAGCGAAGAGCCCTTTTCATTTTCCTTAATTATCAAACCCCGGCTTGCTTGAAATCGTGTTGCAATCGCCCACTCAACTTCATTTAGATCATAAATATCTACATCATCATCAACAATCACAACGTGCTTTAACGATTTATGTCCTCTGAATGCTGCCTCAATTGCTTTCCTGCCATCATCATTGCTCTTTTTGTTTATGCTTACTACTGCATGAAGCCATGAGCATCCGCCTGGAGTAATGTTCACGCCTCTGCAATCTGCTACAGAGTTTACCTCTTTAAATATTGTTGGTTCCCTTGGCATGCCCATCAAAATCTTATGCTCAAACCCTCCTGGAAGCAATGCGTGGAATAAGGGGTTGTTGCGGTGATAAATTCTGTTCACTTTCATTACCCTCTGCTTCCTAACAACATCGTATGTTCCTGTCAAGTCAACGAATGGGCCTTCATCATTCATTTCATTGGTTATGGTAGCTTCAAATACAATCTCTGCATCAGCAGGAACACTTATTCCATTGGGCAATTTTGTTGTGCGGAATTTCATAAGCGTATTTGCGATCTTTAATTCATCGCCACCTATGCCCACTGAAATTGCTGATGCAAGCAGCACATTTATAGGGGAGCCGATTACAACAGCTACATCCAACTCTCCTCCTGCGCGTTCTATGTATTCGTTGAGATGCCTTTGCAAAATCCTAACTGAGAACATATTCTTGCTGATAAGCATCATTCTGTGGAACGACGAATTTCTGCCATACTCATGATCATTTGCGATCACAATCGCAGATGCAATGTATGGTCCGCCATCTTTTTCAGTGTAAGTTGGTATGGGAAGCTTGTAAAGATCTACTTCGTCAACCACATTCTCTGTTATAGGAGCATCATTAAGTTCTATCTCTTCGGGGTTTGTGGGATTTTCTATTGCGTTCACCATAGCTTGTATAAGCTCACTCTTCTGAACGCCCAAATACCTTGCAACCAAATCTTTGGTTGAGAAAATGTTTCCAACAACCTTAAAACCATCTGTCTCTTTTATCTTGCTGAATTTAACTGGCTTATCTCCTACTGCATGCAGCACCCCGCCAAGTTCATACTTTAATGAGATCTCCTTATTTACCCCTATGCATTCTATATCTTCCACAAACTCCCTAAATGACTTCATTCTTTCCACCTCATGCATATATTGTGTTGGATTCCTAACTGATCCAAAACCCTTCCTATGATAAACCTTACTAAATCATCAACGCTCTCACTACCGGAATAAAATCCTGGTGAAGCAGGCATTATGACTCCGCCGGCAAGCGTTATTTTCTTCATGTTCTCAATAGCAATCAAGGATAATGGGGTTTCTCTAATAACCAAGATTAATTTTCTCCTTTCCTTCAGGCAGATCTCTGCTGCGCGCGATGTTAGAGTATCTCCAATACCGCTTGCAATCTCCCCTAAAGTTTTGACAGAACACGGGATTACGATCATTCCATCAAACCTGTGCGAACCTGAAGCAAAGGGTGCTGACAAATCGTCCTCTTCATAATCTGCCTTAGGAAGCTGGCATTTTTCATGTTCCGCAACCTTTTTCGCGCCTTTGCTCACTACTATTTTTACATCATGCCCAAGTTTAGTCAATGAATCAACAAGCGCTTTCGCATAAACTAGCCCGGATGCGCCACTGATTGATACTAAAAACTTCATAGTTTTGATTAAGCAATGCTGATTTATAACATTTACTATTCGACAGATGGCGAAATAACACTTTTAAGCATAGAAGCCAAAATATATCCATGGAAAACAAAAATATTGCATTGGCATTGTTTTTTGCAGTCGCTTTTATGGCTGCTGGATGCATCTCTACCGCGGAAGAAGTTGAAACAGCACCCATTGAACAGCAATCTATTGAACAGAACATCACTGAACCTGAGGAAGAACAGCAAACTGCGCCTGCTGAATCTTCTGATGAATGGGTTAAGAACCTTGGGGGAGAAGGAGAAGATTATGGAAAATGGATAGGCAAAACAAGCGATGGGGGTTATATTATAATAGGGTATTCAAACTCATATTCAGATGAGTATTATGATGCGTATGTTCTCAAAGTTAATTCAAACGGCGAAGAGGAATGGCATAAGACATTCGGGGCGCAGTTCTCAGAGAGTATTTTTTCAGCAATCGAAACAAAAGATGGCGGTTATGCTATAGTAGGCACTACAAACTCATATGATCCTGAATGGGCAAGCACAGATGTTTATTTGCTTAAAATTGATGAAAAAGGGAATCAAGAGTGGGCAAAGCACTACTCATACGAGGGCGGCTCTGAAGAATTTGGCAGTGCTGTAAAGCAAACGAAGGATGGAGGGTATATTATCGTTGGGACTACAAATTATTATGAAAAGAGCACTGATATATATGTCATAAAAACCGATTCAAGCGGAAATGTTGAATGGAGGAGCGTGTATGGAGGTGATTTGCAGGATTCTGGCGAGGATGTGCTTGTGCTGGACGATGGGTATATTGTTGTTGGGTCATTCACGCCGAAAGATAAGTTTAGTGATGTGTATATAATGAAAATTGATGAAAATGGAGATGTTGTTTGGGCAAAAGATTATGGCGGAGAATGGTATGACCAAGCGAATTCGATCACTGAAGCTTTAGATAATGGATATGTGATAACTGGCGGAATGGAAAACGGCAAGCTGTTTGCGATGAAGATTGATGAAGAAGGGAATAAAGAGTGGGAGAAGGAATACACTTACAAAGGATATGGAATAGGCAACCACATATTCAAAACCAGTGATGGAAATTATGCAATAATTGGCACATATGCAGATGTTAGCGTAAACAATGTATATGCAGTAAAAATAAATGCAAGCGGAGATGTTAAATGGAGTGGATTATTCGGCAAAGAAGGACCAGGAGACGATGATTATGGAGAGTGGGCAGTCGAATCGAGCGATGGAGAATTGGTTATTGTCGGGACGACAGAGAGACCTACAGAAGACATACTGTTGATAAAAACTAAGGTGTAAATAGAGTATAGATATCTTCCTTTCCTTTTATTGCATTTTTTATTCTTTCTGGATAGTTCCCGTTCGCAAGAATGGTTTCTATTTTCAGATCCATTAGGTTGCATATCTTGCTTGCCATGCCCCCGGTTACATCGGTATTCTGCGACCCGCCAACCGCATTCATAACATCATCAAAATTATCCTTTGTAACCCGCCTAATCAACTTTCCGCTCCCATCTATTCTTGTCAATAAGCCATCAACATCTGTTGCGAATACAAGTTTGCTTGCGATCGTTCGTCCAAAATGCTCCATAAGCTTATCACCAGATATTATTGAAGTGTTTATTTCCTCATCCAGCACGACATCTCCGTGCGTAACAGGCACAAAACCTTTTTCTGCATATTTATTGATCAACATATCGTTTATTTCAACTGGAGTTTTATTTTTTTGAATTACAAATGTTGCGGGATGGAATGAGATTGCAGGCAATCCGTTTTTAATCAGCGCATTCACAATTATTGTTGAAAGTTCCTCGCAAAATGAATGGACTTCTGCAAAATGCAATTTGCCTTCATCATTCTTTATGCCATCTGCAAGCCCGTATTTTTTTGAAGGTATGTGAGCGTAGGAGCCTGCGCCGTGCACAACAATAAATCGTATGCCGCCTCTCCACAATTCCGCTATGCATTTTGCAAGGTTATTTATGTTCTCAATGTTTGGGGTCTTTAACCTGGATTTATCAGTTATAACGCTTCCGCCAAGCTTAATCGCAACAAGCATGAGTAATTATTTCCAGAAATCGTTAAAAAATATTGCGGGCATATAAGCGTATGATTCTTCCCGCAGTTGTGTTCATCATATCGCTTGCAACACTCATAAAATCATCTGATTTATTCACTGAGAAAGCCGAAGTAATCGGAAAATATTTAGGTATCCCAAGCTTTCTGATAGGAGTAACTATTGTTGCGATGGGAACGAGCATGCCCGAGCTTGCCTCTGCAATAATGTCTGTGGTTAACAATGCATCGCAAATCGTTCCGGGAAATGTGATTGGCTCAAACATAGCAAACATACTGCTAATACTTGGGATTGCAACAATGTTTCTCAAAAAAGATACTGAAATAAAATGGGATTTGTTCCACGGCGATATTACATTCATAATTGCATCAACGCTGTTCTTAGGAGTTGTGTTGTGGGATGGAGCGTTCAGCATATTTGAAGCTGTGCTTCTGTTTGCAGGTTATGTTGTTTATTTCTTATACAATTATGATATACACAAGAATAAGAATAATGCGAAAAATGGCGATGAAAGCAAAAAGAGAGTAAGTGCAGTTGATGCAATTGTGCTTGTCGCAAGCATGGTGTTGATAGCCGTCTCAGCAAATTACCTCATAATAAGCGCAACGGAAATAGCAACTCTTCTCAATATCGGAGTTGAAATAATAGGTTTAACTGCGGTGGCGATAGGAACATCATTGCCGGAACTTGCAGTTTCAATATCCGCTGTCAGAAGGGGAAATATAGAGATGGCACTGGGAAATGTAAGCGGATCCAACATCTTTAACGTATTTGTTGTGATGAGCATACCTAAATTCATAGGGGGAGTTGCAATACCCGCTATGCTTTTTGCGCAGTCATACCCATTCCTGCTGCTTGCAACGACAATGTTTCTATCAATCATTTTAGACCATAGGTTGCACAAATATGAGGGAGCAATGCTGTTTTTGTTATACCTGTTCTTCATCGTAGAGACAATCGTTTGATTTCGCAACATTTATTAAATGTGCATATATCAAGAAGTTTATGAAATACAGAGCAAGCATGTCTGTGCTAGCAAGCAAAGGAAAAAACGGTGCAAAAATTCTGCTGGCAAAAAGAAACACGAATCGCTGGCCCAATTGCATAGTTACTGGACCGCAGGGAAGGAATGATGGAGAGACGCCTTATAAAAATATAGTAAGAGAGGTTAAAGAGGAATGCGGAATAGATGAATACGTGTTCAAGCAGGTGTTTCCAATAGAACAGATTGCAATTGAGAGGGAGGATAATGGGCTTATCGTAAAGGCATACTTAATTTTAATTGATGAGGGCATTATGAGAAAGATTGTTGAGAAATGCATGGGGAATGGAGAGCTTAAAGAATACTCAATCATTAGCGCGAAAAAGCTTGCGGAACTCTCAAGGATGAGAGAATGGCTTAATAAGGTCCAGCCTCACTGCAGATTCCTGCTCGCAAATGAGCAGTTATGGAAATTGCTGGAATAGTAAAGTATAAATATACCTAATAAGATAATGTTATGCGGTGCATTGCAAATGATGAACATGCAAAAAACTAAGAAAATTAGAGCATCTGTTGAAAAAAGCGAGTTTGATAGAGTTAAGCGTTCGGAAAGCATAGCGCAAAAAATTATAAAAGATATTTTAAGCGAAGATCCTGAAAGGCGTACAAAAGGCATCGAAAACATTAATGAGCCTGCTGTACTCAAACTGCTTGCAGTGAAATCTCCTTATGAAGATGTGAGAGCAACTGCTGTGAGCAAGATTGGGTTCACACAGGACTTGGTTGATATTGCAATTGAGTCAGATTTTGAGGACTCGGCGCTCGGAGCGCTTGAGAGGTTAAGCGTTTTAAAACAGGATGAGCTGGTTTTTGATTACAGGGATATTGCGCTTATGTCAAAATTCAGGAGAGCAAGAATGCACTCAGTGAATGTAATCAATGCAATCATGAGCAACGGCAGCGATGAGACGGTAAGGAAAGCAAGAGAAAGCTTGTTGAATATTATCAAGAACTCAAAATATCCTGATTCTGTATCGCACGCAATAAAATATGCGTATGGGTATGAAGCAGTTGCAAAGCTCGCTGTGAATGCCAAGAACGGATATAGAGAAGAATTGCTGTCTATTCTTGAAGATATGCCTTCGTTGCTTAAAGAAGTTATGATTCTTACCCCTGATAAGAATGTGATGGCATTGGCAAGAGAAAAGTATGCTGAGTTATCAGAGAGAGAGGAATGCCTATCAAAGCGTTTGGGAGTAATGCTAAAAGAATAAGATTATTATATTATTCCTGCTTTTTCTAATTATGCGGGGGCAGATTTCAATTGAGATGATTCTCGTGCTGGCGGCAATACTTGCAGTGGCATTCATACTAGTTACGCAATTGCAAAAAACTGCAACAAAAGGTGGGGAAATGATAGAGAACTCTAGCAGTGCAGTGTTCCAGAAGATTTCTGAAACGCAATCTGGAGAGTTGTTAGAGAGCGGCGAAGTTTGCGAGTATGATGACCAATGCAAGAGCGGAACATGCACGATGAATATCTGTGATTAAATGATAAGCACTGAAATGCTAATCATCATGCTTATATTCCTAGCGTATATTGCTGTATGGTATGCATACATGCATAGTTTTATGGATGTTGTTGAGAAGGGAATGGAAAAGCTTGATGATAAATACTATGCTGACTTAATTGCATATAAAATTAATGTATTATGTTTGGGTAATGGAAGGATTGTGGTGGATGCTCAAAAGCGCATTGATGTAAATGCTGATGGTGTTGAAATCTCAGTAAACAATCTCCACCGCAAAATCAAGTGCAATGCAACAGGGTCTTCAAATAGCAGAGAGATAACTTTAGTAAAAGAGAATGGAATAATAATTATTTCTTGAGTTTAATGCTCTGAACATAATGAGAACTGCTTATGCCTGCAACCATCCCTTCCGCAGCCGCCCCTATTGCCTGCGCCTTTCCCCTGCCGGTTACATCTCCCGCTGCAAATATGCCTTCCATGCTTGTCCTGCCGTTCTCATCTGTCTTAATGAAACCGCGGTCTGTTAGCTCTAATCCAATGGCCTTTGCGAGATCATTGTTCGGCACAGTACCTATAGCTATGAATACTCCTTCCACATCTATCTGCGACTCATCTCCAGTTTTTACATTTCTAACTTTTATGCCACGGACTGCATCACTCCCAAAAATCTCAACTATAACAGAACTTAGAACAGTTTCAATAGTAGGTACTTGCGACAATTTGTCAACCTCCACCTTCTCTGCCCTGAACTCATCCCTCCTGTGAATCAGATAAACTTTGGATGCGATATTGGAAAGGAATAATGCATACTCTATTGCAGTATTTCCACCGCCAACAACAGCAACATTCTTTCCTTTGAAAAAATAGCCATCGCATGTTGCGCAGTAGCTTACCCCCTTTCCAAAAAACTCCTCTTCGCCTTTTACTCCAAGATGCCTATGCCTGGATCCTGTTGCAAGAATTATTGAATACGCTGCAATTGATCCGCCCGATGTAAGAGAAACCTTATACATGCCATCCGCACGCGTTATGCTCTCAGCAGTATCTAATATTATGGGTATGTTGAAATGTTCTAAGTGGTTTTTCGTGCGTTCGCTCCATTCCATTCCAGTCATTTTTGGAAAGCCCAGATAATTTTCAACCTCAGAAGATGTGCTTAACTGCCCCCCAATTGTTCCAGAATCTAGCACAGCAACATTCATTCCATTGCGTTTCGCGTATATCGCTGCGGATGCGCCCGCAGGACCTGAACCTACTATAATTATATCATAATCTTCCATTCTACGCACCTCCTCTAAAACACAAGCCAAACGATAAGTGCTCCTGTTAACGAGCAGATGAAGTTTGTTGTGTACTTATTGCCAATGCCTTTCTCTTCAAGAATTCCAAATATGCTGTCAGCAAACCCGCCAAGAAATCCTATCAAACCTATGTAGAACGCAGTATCAATGCTTATGCTCAATAAATATGTAGAAGCTATCGTGATTATAAAAGAACCGCTCAGTGAGGCGAGCGTGCCGAGCACTGATACTGCCCCTGAAGTCCCTGGCTGAACCTTTTTCATGCCCCACAAAAAGAAAGGCACATCAAAGATTCCCAATTCAGAAGCAAACTTATCTGCTGTTATGCTTGCAACACTTGCAATATACGCAAGCAAAAACATGCGGTCTCCTGTGAAAAATAATGCTATGGCAAGCGCTGTCGGAACAAGGCCGTTTGAAACCACATTCTTCCAACCTCGTTCTTCCTCAAACAATTTCATATTCTTCTTAGAGCGCACCCCATATTTTGTAGCGATTACGCTTATGAAGAGGAAAAGCAGAATTAACAAGAGCATCTGAATGCCATGTGGATGGCCAAATACAAGTATTACCGCGCCCATAACAAACGCAATCATCAATCCAAACTTATCAAGCATAAATGCTCCAGTCATGCGTATGCACCACCTATCACATGAAAACCATCGTTCTCTACCAACACTGTGCATTCGTGCTGCGAAACCATGCCTCCTGAAGATTCTCTTAAAGGAGGGTAATCAGTAATTGCATTGAAAGACAATAGATCGCGCAGAGCATTGAGTATGGCAAACTGCGAGTTTTCTATGGAATGCAGCCACCTCTCTGCAAAAGGGAGCGTTTTTCTACGCTCATACATATGATGCAATATCTTCCTCCCAACAGAATTGCGCACATTCTTGACTTCCAATATGCTGAATATGCCTGCGCGGCCATGGTTTGATACATAGCCTTCGCCATTAGTTGCGAACGGCTCAATTGCAATTACATCGCCTTCCCTGAGCACCCGCGAGTCGTCGTTGCGGTGGTTAGGTATGCTAAGCCCAGCATGGACTACATATTGCCCAAGATTATGGCCGCTCAAATTGAAGATTGGGGTTGCATTATGCGCGCTTACAGCTTCATGTATCGCCGCACCTATTTCTGAAAGAGTTATGCCTGCTTTAATAGATTCAACACCTGCCTTTAATCCATCAATGGATGCGCGCTCAATATGATTGAGCGATGAGTTAAGATTAATGGTTGTTGCGCAATCGCAAATGTATCCATTTATGTGCACGCCTAAATCAACTTTAATGATGCTGTTTTCTGGGATTGCAGAAGAATCGTTGTATAGCGGGGCGCAATGCGCCGCAAAATCATTGATTGCAATGCTGCACGGAAATGCAGGTTCGCCCCCCAATGCGCGTATCTCATCTTCAATTTCATTGGCAATATCTGCAATACGCCTGCCAACCTTAATTATAGATTTGACTTTACGCAACGTTTCGGTTGCTATCTCGCCTGCCTTCTCATGATCTGCGCCACCATACATGGAATAATTTAAATAGATAAATTTTTAACTGCTTTAATACTAAATCAATCATCCAATTGGAATTATGGCCACGATGGTGCAATGGTAACATGGGGGACTGTGGAGGCATTTTCGCTGAAATCCCCAGAACCGGGTTCGATTCCCGGTCGTGGCCCTCATATGCATTCGTGCCAGACCACTTTCGCAAACTGAGTTTGCTCAATCCCGGTCGTGGCCCTCATATGCATTCGTGCGTAATACTTAACTGATTATTGCAGGTTGCACATCCCTGCGCATGATTAGGAGGTTCTTTCCTTTCGCGCAGTCAACCCTAAACCCAAACTTCTCCCAAAAACTTAATGCATATGTATTCTTACAAACCACCGTAAGATAAAGAGAGGCTATGTTGCGCGACTTTGCCCATTCGAGCGCCTTCGCAAAAAGCGCAGTCATTATTCCTTTGCAGCGATGCGCGCCAACAACATATGTCTGTGAAATCTTTGCGCGATTTCCATCTTTGGCTGAAACTTTAAGAATGCCTGCAATTTCTTCCTCAACAAAAGCTAAATAGTATGCACAGCCATCATTATGCAGCAAATCATGGACCACGCGCGCGCGTATGCTGTTCTCATCTGGTTCCCTGCCTATTAATTTGCCTTCATAATGGGCAAGTTTGAGGCACAAGCGTAGTATATCATTCATATCACGCTTCGATGCAGCCCTTATAGAAATGCGCATGTGAATAAAATGCGCGCTAAAATATATATTTGCCGTGGCCGCTTGAATCATTCCTGAGCAGAACTATGCGAGAGGATTCATCATCATCAATGCATGAATAACCTCTCAGCAATGCCAAAATGCTATGCGAGAAAGATTGCACTTCTTTGAACACAGGCATGTTGGAATGCTCAAGCCTGCGCCGCGAGTAGCCTATATGCATGTATGCCTTAACCTCAACAAAATCGGGTTCAGATGATTGTATGAGCTCTGCGAACTGCTCTGCGCAAACCGAATCATCATTGATGCCTTTTATATGAGTTATTCTTATCACTTTACGCGTGTTGAATTCTTTCCATATAGAAAGAGATCTGAGCAACCTAACCCAGCCATCTTTGTAATACGGAAGCGCAAGCTTCTTGTATAACTGCTCGTTAGGAGCAATCACTGAAATGTATAATTGCGTGGGCAACGCATCATCATCAGCCAGACGTTGCAGCATCTCAGGCTCCTGGCCGTTGGTCACCAGAAATATAGTTCTTGTTTTAGGGAGCTGGCGTATGCGCTTGATTAATTCGGGAAGGTTGGGATAGAGAGTCGCCTCGCCGCTCAATGAGATTGCCCAATGATCTGGCTCAAGCGCATCTTCATACCTTTCCCTATTAACCTTGTCATTGCCTCCAAACCCTGTAAGAAGCTTCTTCCTCTGCTTCACTATTTCATATATAATAAATTCAGGAGAATCTACATCTGCATCAAGAACTATTGGAGGTTTGAACATTTCCATAGGCCTCCAACAATGAAGGCAGTTCTGTTCGCACCACGCAACCATTGGAGTTATCTGCGCGCACTTGTGCGCATGCACCCCATAAAATTTCTCTTTATAACATGTGCCCTTTCGCAATATGCTCTTCTTATTCCATGAGCATATCTCCACTGCCGAATGCCTGCCCACTATCCCATAATGCTTATCTGCAAAATCCTTCTTCAAATCATCATCAAGCTTAACCATCTAAATAATAAGATTGAATAACAATAAAATAATTGCTATCTGAGAAATGGAGCAACCTCATCTAACAACTCATTAATGCTGTTGCCAAAATAAGATGATACGCGGCGCAAATCATCTACTATGGCAATGATCTCACATGCATTGGGCATAAATGCAGTGCGAATAATATATGTGATTTTGGCAAGCATTAGCACTATGTAAGTGCTTCCAATGCTCGAATAAAAAGCATAATCATGAACCTCAGGGATGAATGATGCCCCTGCGCCAAGCATGCTGGCCAATACGAATGCGCAGGATATTTTATCAATGCCTCTCAGCATTCTTAAATATCTTGCATCGTTCTTTGCAAGCAAGTCGAACTGAATGCGCTGCATGTCATGCTCTATGGCATGGTCAAGCTCAGATAATTTCTGTTTTACGCGCAGCGCGCTTCTGCGGATTGCTCCCACTCCTCCTGTAAATTCATAAGCTTTTGCATAATCAAGCCCATAGAATGGAATTGGAATAACTTTTCTGGATTCATAGCATATAGATTCGCATAATGGGAGCGTATTCGCAAAAAGCCGCGAGCGAACATTATTATTTGCAATTTTTTTCATTACTGCTGAGAATTCTCCTCGCGGCTCTGAAATACACGCCATCGCATCAATGATCCTCTTATGCACAGGTGATTGCATCAACAGGTTTTTTGAAAATTATGTTTAAATAACTTTTCGCAAATGTAACGTTATGAGAGATATTGCTTTTTTTATTATTGCAGTAATTGTGTTATCCGCAGCATCTTACGGTGGGACATATGACCTTACAATATATCAAGGAAGCGGGTTCGGCATCGATGACAACCCATCAGAATATGAATCTACTGTGATCACAGTTAATGAGATTATCATATATTCGCTCATTAATCCGTGCACATTTACTCAATGGGGTGCAAAAATGACGCAAACGAGAGGCAGTGAGCAAACTGAATTTTCAATGAAAGTTGGGGATGTGCGCGAATATCAAGTATATGACCCCAACGGCATCGAAGTGCCTGGCAAAACAATATCTATAAACCTTGTTCAGGTTTATGGGGATCCTGATTATATCGCGTGCACAATCTCTGAACCGCGGGGAGATTTTAAGATTGGCGCGCCAGCATATTCATACTGCGAAGATAGCGATAATGGAGTGGATATATATGCTGCTGGAAGCGCGTATGAAATTTCTATGGACTCTTCGCTTGAACTTGGGAATTATATAGAATATTATGAAACTGGCAGGACTAAATACTCAGACTTGTGCATATCTGAAAGCACGGTTTCGGAATTTTACTGCGACAACAATCAGGTCTCAACAAAAAGAGTAAGCTGCCCAGACGGGTATTACTGCGAGAATGGAGCTTGCGTTGCTATAACTGAAGATTTCTGCGAAGATTCGGATGGGAGGGATCAATACACGCACGGTGTTGTTACTGAGGGAGTGCGCACAACAACTGGAGAGGTGGTCAGCAGTGAGGAATATGAGGATGAATGCCATGACATTAAAACAGTGAAAGAGTATGTATGCTCTGGGGTGATTGCAGATTACGAATACATGACATGCTCAAATGACTATGTGTGCAAGCAGGGGCGCTGCGTTCTTGATTATGATGAGTTTTGCGAAGATGAGGATGGCAGAGATATATATGTTAAGGGAACTGCAACATATGGTTTTGAAGATAATGGAAGAATTGTCAGCAGCGATGAGTATGAAGATTATTGCAAAAATTCAAATACAGTGAAAGAATACTATTGCGAAGGGATTTCAATTAAAAGCAAATTATACGAATGCCCTTACGGATATGTATGCTCAGGTGGAAGATGCGTTTCGGAAACATATGAGGAATGCGCAGATACAGATGGAGGGGATGATAAATATGTTAAGGGAATTGTTACGTATTCGCTGTATGAGGATGGGCAGCTAATATCTCAGGAATCGCATGTAGATATGTGCAATGGCAGTTTTGCAGTGGTTGAGTATTACTGCTCAAACAACAAAGTTAAAGAAGCCATGATGGATTGCCCAAAAGGTTATGCGTGCGATAATGGAGTTTGCGCAGAACGCAAACTGCAGAAAGGCATTGCAACAGTAATATATATGCAGGAAGGGTGGAACTCTTTCTCGATTCCATTAGAATATGATGACATTCAAACAAACTGCGACGGGCTCCTAGAAAAGGATTCTTCTGGAAACCTAAAAAATGTGTGGATGTACTCCTTGCTGTCGGGCTCATATAAGCATCCAAAAGAGATGAAAGCTGGATATGGATACTGGTATAAATCGGAAAGAGAATGCTTCATAAGCCTGGTTGGCGATGAGTATGCATTATCTGGAAAATCGCTTAGCGCAGGGTGGAATTTTATAGGAGCAGGATATGAATCTGCGCAATTCAGCGAAATTGCTGAAGAATGCGAGGTTATCGATGGGCCGTGGGTATGGAACAGCGAGAATGAAACGTATGAAGAAAGCTCTGCTCTTGAGAAAGGACGCGGATACTTTGTCAAATTAAAAAGTTCGTGCACGCTGAGATGATATTATGGATACATTAGCCATTATCGGGATTGGAATAGTTGCAATATTGGTGGTTGCAGCTGCATATGTGCTATACACCGGTGCTGCAGCAGAGCAGATGCATTCAAAAGCTGATGCCGAAAAATTAATATCTGATGCAGAAGATGCTATCGAAAAATCAGAAGCTGATGGAAATGATGCGAGCACTGCGCACATGGCGCTTGAGATTGCAAAAAGGTATTTTTCAGAGGGGGATTATGATAGTGCGTATAAGTATGCATCCAATGCTATTGAATTTGCAAACAGTGCGCAACCTGCTAAAATTGAAGAGCCCCCTCCTGTTCCAGATGAATTCTTTGGGTAGTTCAGCATGATGATTCTGTCTTGGAATGTTAATGGAATGCGCGCCGTGATCCGGAATGGATTCATCAGGTTTTTAGAGAGGATTGATCCAGACATCATTGGATTGCAGGAAATTAAAGCAACAAAAGATCAAATTGGGCTTGCATACAGCATGCTTGAAGAGAAGTATAATGTATATTGGAATATGGGGGAGAGGAAGGGATACAGCGGAGTTGCGCTGTTGAGCAAAGATGAGCCAAACATTGTTGAGTATGGCATAGGAATTAAGGAGTTTGATAGGGAAGGGAGAATTATAGAGGCTGATTACGGAAAGTTTATTCTGTTAAATGTGTATTTTCCAAATGGCAAAATGAGTGAAGAACGTCTTAATTACAAGCTAAAATTCTATGATGCAATGCTTAAACACATCTCAAAACTTAGAGATAAAGGAAGGCATGTTGTAATTATGGGAGATTTCAATACTGCGCATAACGAGATTGACTTGAAAAACCCAAAAGCGAATGAAAAATATTCGGGATTTCTTCCTATTGAACGTAAATGGATGGACAGATTTGTTGAAGAAGGATTTGTTGATACATTTAGAGAGATGCATCCAAGAGAAATAAAATATTCGTGGTGGTCATACAGATTTAATGCAAGAATGAAAAATATTGGTTGGAGAATTGACTATGTGTTTGTTGATAAAGAATTTATGAAATATGTGCAAGAAGCGTTCATACTCACAGATGTGATGGGATCAGACCATTGCCCAGTTGGCATAAAACTCATTGTTTAGGCTTGCCTTTCTTCTTCCTGCTTTTCTTTGATTTTGAACCACATCCACAACATCCCATATTTAATCACCCTGATCAAATGCGCTATAAATTATATAAGTTTTCAGATTCATGATTTCGCATATGAAAATAATATACGGAAAAGCAGGAGTTAAAGATATCCCTGAGCTATTGAAATTAGCTGAAATATTTGAAAAGGAACATTACGCAAATGTCATAAAAAACAATCCTGAAATAGAAGAAGTGCTCAAAAGAAAGAGAGATTGGCTTAAAGAGATGAAGAAATTTTTTAGGTCATGCATATACTCAAAGAATGCTGTTGTTTACACGGCAAGACATAATGGAAATATTGTTGGCTATTCTTTGCTAATAACTAAAAAAAATATTCCTGTATTCAAAATTGATAGATACGGATATTTTGGCGATCTTTTTGTGCTTAAAGAATACAGAGGAATAGGAATAAGCACAGAACTTAAAAACATCGGATTGAGATGGTTTAAGCAAAAGGGGATGGAATACGCGTATATAGGAGTGCATTTTGGGAATGAAAAAGCGAGGAAAATTTATAGAAAATGGGGGTTTGTGCCAAGGCATATTGAAATGGTCAAAAAAATATGATGATTATTTTTCAAATATCTCTTCTTCCTCTTCTTCAGCTTCCAGCTCCGTGTCATCATCCCATTCGCCTTCGTATTCATCATCCCAATCTACTTCGTGCTCTTCATCCTCTTCCTCTTCAACTATCTCATCTTCGTACTCGTGCTCCATTTCCTGCGCATCTTCAGCCATTATTACACCCGTAAGAATATTATAGGAAGGATTTTTAAAGTTAAATTGCAAAAGTGATGCATGAGAGAGCTTGAGCTTATAGGGAAGGGCGCAGAAGCATACATATATCGCGATGAAAAATGCGTGGTTAAAGTAAGGAAAGAGAAAAAGTATAGAAATAGTGCGCTGGACCTTAAGCTCAGAAAAAGCAGGACTAAGAAGGAATCAACCGCATTGAAAAAATGCAATAATGCAAACATTCCTGTTCCTAAATTGATCGGTGTGGAGAAAGATAAAATTATTATGGAGCGCGTGGAGGGAGTAAAGCTCGGTGAGATGGAATTGAATGAGAAATTGCTTGAAGAAGCTGGTGAGTTGCTTGGCAGGATACATGAGCTTGGGATATGCCACGGCGATTATGCGCCAAATAACATAATCGTATGCAAGAACGGAATGCACATTATTGATTTTGGGCTGTGCGAATTTTCAACATACTATGAAAAAAAAGCATCTGACCTAATGGTTATGCGGACTGCTGTGAAAAATGATAAGTTATTCGATGCATTTCTGACGGGGTATGTTAAAACATACGGCAAGGCTGACAAGGTTATACAGAGGTTTAAGGCAAATGCAAAAAGGGGCAGATATAAGGTGAGAGATTGAATATAAATTTTTACGGGGGCGCAGATGAGGTTGGAAGAAGTTGCATTGAAATAAGTAACGGAAGGGAGAAGCTGATAATGGACTGTGGAGTAAAAATAGGGAATGATGAGGAATACCCGTTAATGAAGCGTGTCCCTAAGAACATCATAATTACGCATACGCATCTTGATCATGCCGGATACCTGCCGCATATATTCAGAAGAAAAATCAACCGAAAAATATTCTTAACCCAACCCACGCGGGATCTCATGCAGCTTATGATTGCAGATTATATGAGAGTAAGCAGAAATAAATTTGATAATTCAAAAGTGCTGAATAATATATTAAGCTGTTGCAGAGTTATGAATTATAACGAACTAAGTGGCACAAAAATTAAGTTCAGTCTGCATAATTCCGGCCATATATTAGGAAGCGCCTCAGTGTTGGTGCACTCAAACAGGGGCAATCTGCTGTATACATCAGACCTCAACACAAGAAACAGCAGGATTGTCAACTCTGCTGAGCAGGGATTGAAAGCTAAAACTCTCATCATTGAAAGCACTTATGGGGGAAAAGATGATATCCTTCCCCCTATGAAAGATGCATGCAACGAAATCGTGATGATTATAAACAACGCGCTTAAAAAGAATGGAAGAGTTCTCATACCAAGTTTTGCAGTTGGAAGAGCGCAAGAACTCATACTTCTTCTTGATTCGTACATGAAAAATGGGATTGTTGAGCCAGCACCTATATACATAGATGGAATGATAAAGAAAGCCCTCAAAATATTCAGGCATAATGTAATATATGCAAAAGAAGAGCTTCAAAGAAGCATACTTGTAAGCGATGTCGACCCTTTCAAAAGCAAGTATGTGTTCATCCCTAAAAGAAGGGACAGAAAGGATGCTATACAAGAAGGGAGCATAATAATTACCACTTCCGGAATGCTTAAAGGCGGGCCTGTTAAAACATATCTCAAAGCATTGGCTAATGATAAGAAAAATGTGCTTCTATTTGTTGGTTATCAAGCGGCGGGAACGCCAGGCAGAAAGGTTCTTGATGGCGCAAAAATCGTTAAACTGAATGGAAGCGAAATCAAGATTAACATGAGCATTAAGAATGTCAGCCTAAGCGCGCATGCGGACCATAACGGATTGATGCAATACATCAACAAAATTAAAGGGCTTGAGCAGGTGTTCATTGTGCATGGAGAGGAAAAGAAGCGTAAAGAGCTTGCTGAAAGCATAGAAAAATGTGATGTGATACTTCCAAAAAATGGAGAGAAATACAGAGTATGAGAATTATTTTATGCGCAGAGCATATTTTCCTGCCATTTTCGCCTCTATTAACTGCGTGAATTCTGACTTATCAGGATTTATGATTATTACGAAGCCTGCCCAATTTTCTGTTAAATCATCGGACCCGCAGGCAGGGCATTTGTCCGCTCCCGTGCTTACATACCGGCATCTTCTGCACGCTTTCTCAACTGCCATCATAACACCTACTTTTTACTTTTCGAGCCTTTCTTGCTCTTGCCCTTGGATTTGCCTTTTGCGGTCGATTTGCCTTTTGCACCCTTAACCTTTCTTGACCACTCTTCCTTGCCCAAACCAGGCGTGCGCATCGAAAGGCCCACTTTAGTTTCAAGAATTGTTGGCTTTAAGCTGACAGTGATTATGCGAGCTTTTACAACATCGCCTTTCTTTAATGTGCGCTTAGTGTGCTTACCAACCAACTGACCAGTTTTTCTATCCAACCTAACTACATCATCCGTGACTTGAGATAAGTGAACCAGCCCTTCCATAGGACCTATTGAAAGGAATGCGCCAAATTCAACCACCTCAGTTGCTTCGCACTCAACCACCTCATTTACCTCGGGATAGAAGAGCAATGCCTCAAATGTTGCATCGTAATATGCAGCGGCATCGCCTGGCACAACATAACCGCCCGCAACATCCCTAACATTTTGAATTGAGAGGATCACACCCAATTCAGTATCCATCTTCCTCTCGTATTTCTCCCTGAGAATCTGCAGAACTGCATCTTCCCTTCTCATAGAGAACATGTCTGGGGGAACGCGAACTGAATCCGTGAGAGTATACAACCTATACATGAATAACCACCATGCTTGACTAAGTTAAGCATGCAAAATATTTATATTAACTACATTTTAGAGGCATTAAAAATTTGCCATGTTTTTAATGGCAGTTTGTCTTGATAATTCTGTTTGCTTTTGAGACAGTGATAATGGTTTTAGGGGGTTTGGCCTTCGCGGCTCTTATTAAGTTTATATCAACAGTTGCAATGACATCCTGCGTCAACAACCAATCATCAGGAGTGTTAGAATCTTCAATAATTGCGATTGTTCGTTTTGAGATGAGTTTAAGCGCAAGAGTTGCATGCTTAGATATTGCTTTGCTTGATTTGGAGATGTGTTCAAGCTCGTTAATCACGCCTCTGCTCGTATAATATAATACTGGCTCTGCGAACAACACCTGCACAGCATCCAAACTAATGCGACGGCGCACAATGAATATTAGAAAGCTTGTGTCAAGCGCAACTCTCACAACCATAACATTATTTATTTACTTGATTAATATATGTGTATGCGAGAGATTGAGATTGAAATCGACCTAAACAGGACACTGCACGAGAACGCAAGCGGGTATTATGAGAAGGCAAAAAAAGCGAAAGCTAAGATTGCGCGCATGGAAAAATTGATTGAGAGCGGCATAAATATAAGAGAAGGAGAGAAGAAGGAAAGAGCGGTTGCAAAACGAAAATGGTATGAAAAATACAGATGGTTCATTTCAAAGAGCAAATTTATTGTTATTGCAGGAAGGAATGCTAATCAGAATGAAAGGTTGTATAAAAATATCATGAGAGATAATGACTTATTTATGCATGCAGAGATTGTTGGAGCACCTTTCACGATAATAAAGAACGGCGTGAATGCTGATGAGCATACATTATTGGCTGCTGCGCAGTTTGCGGTAAGCTATTCAAGAGCGTGGAAATTTGGATATGCAACAGCCGATGTATACGCAGTTAAAAAAGAGCAGCTCACGAAGAAAACTAGCGGTATGTATGTGAAAAAGGGTGCGGTGATTGTGCTCGGGGAGAGAAGATGGTTCCGCAATGTTCCCTTAAAACTATGCATCGGTTTTTATGAGAGTAGGATTGCATGTTTTCCTGAGTTATGCAAAAACTTGCTTAAAAGCGCTGTCAGCATAGTTCCAGGCACCAAGAGCAAGGAAGAGATCGCAAAAGTGATTGCTAATAAACTCAATGCGAATATTGATGAGGTTATTGCATTACTGCCTGCTGGAGAAACAGATATAGCATAAATATCTAATTTGCAAGGCGGGTGCACGAATGAAATGAGTGCTCCCACCGGGATCGAGGTTTGCGAAGCAAAGCGAGAGTGGCAAATCGAAGATTTGCAAGGCGGGTGCGCGAATGAAATGAGTGCTCCCGCCGGGATCGAGGTTTGCGAAGCAAAGCGAGAGTGGCAAATCGAAGATTTGCAAGGCGGGTGCGCGAATGAAATGAGTGCTCCCGCCGGGATTTGAACCCGGGTCTCAGCCT
>JAJSAH010000002.1 GCA_024274875.1 archaeon | reverse complement strand
CCGGCAGTTGCAGTTATATCAAATGCTCCAGCAACACCTGAACTGAAATGGATCTCAGCAACCCCGTTTGCATCAGTTGTTGCGGAAGAAGCGGTTAAACTTCCTCCCGATGAACTGAACTGAACTGCAATGCCCTCTATTGGCGAGCCGTTGTCATCAAGCGCAATAACTCTAACCAAACTTGAATCAGCAGTAGAGATGATTGAAGGTATTGCGCGCATATCAAGAGCAGCAAGAGTTTGGCCTGAACTAACCACATCAAAAGTTCGCTGCACCGACCGCGATTGAAGCTCGCTGTATGCAGTTGCAGTTACAGTGATTAAACCTGAGTGCACCATTGGATCAACTGCGTACTCGCAAACATCCGCATGGCATTCAGCAACATCTATCCCATCAATCGAGATTACTATTCTGTTAATCCCTGTGCCATCGCTTGCGCTTACATTAACAATAAATGCGTTGAGCTGCTGCGAGCCGTCCTGAGGAGTCGGGTCGATGAACTGCACGTCAGGAGCTATGTTGTCAATATTAAACACTCTTAACGCTTGAGACCATCTGCCGAAAGTGTCGTTGGCAGTTGCAACAACAGTTATTGAACCATCGCTTAATGCAGATGTGTCCAAATCAACTGAACAATCAGGAGAACTGCACACAATCAATGTGTCCTGCCCAATGCTTATGTTAGTTGAATCGTAGTGCGCATCATAAGCTAGCGTAGATATTGTTATCGTGCCCTGAACAAACGAATCGTCAGATGGAGTAGGGTCAACAAAATTAATTATGGGAGGGGATGCATCCTCATCGCCCAACCAGAAATTAAACACTAAATCATCACCCGGATATATGATTGTATCTATTGAATCTGCTTCATAACCAACTGCAACTGCACGCACAGTGTGAGTAAGCGTAAAGCCCGGCACTGGAGCGAACTGCAATGAATATGCGCCGTCTGCAGCAGTGGTTGTTGATGCAATCACATTGCCATCCTTAATCACTGATACATTTGCATCAGTTATCGGCAGAGAGGTATCTGCATCATAAACTGCGCCGCTGACAACTGCATACTCAACTAGCATGAAATTTATCGTATAATGATTGTTCTTGTCCAAGTCCTGCTCAATTGTTGATGGCTCGTAACCTGAAAGGCTTGCAGTTATGTTGTATGCGCCAACCAAATCAACATCGTTTATTATGTACATTCCGCCGCTGTCTGTATGGTTGCTGAATGCAGTGCCCTCAATCTCAACCAGTGCATTCTCCAAAGGATTGCCTAAGCTATCCGTAACCATACCTGCAATCGTTGAGTTGGGTATGACAACATTGAACGAGATTGTGTCGGAGATTGATGTTCCAACCACGGAAACCTTAACAATTACCTCTGATTCAGTGTTGCCTGCAAGCATAGATGCAAATGAATTGCCATCCGCATCGGTCTGCGTAGCCTGGATTATTGAGGCATCGCCAGCAAGTATTTCATAATCAATTGCTAGATTTGGGATTGGATTGCCATACTCATCAGCAACATTCGCATACACAATCTGCTGGCTGTTCACAGCAACCGGATCAGTTAATAATGAAAGCTTAATGTTTGCTGGATCGTTATGCACAATATTCACATGCGCAATCCCTTCAAGGTTGTCATAACTCGCAACAACTGTTCCAGAGCCAATATGCTCCTGCGCAGTAAATAAGCCGTTTGAGTCAACCGAGCCGACATCAGTTGACCAGTCAACAACTGCATCGCTCACAACAGCGCCGAACTCATCAAACACAACTGCTGTGAACTGATGCGTTTCTCCAGCCCTAACATCAACTGTTATCGGGTCTATCTGTATGTGCTCAGAATCGCCATTATTCACATGCAACTGCGCAACGCCTTCAACACCAACGATTTCATTGACCGGCACATAATAGCAGAATATTGGACCGCAGCGCAGTTCAAACCTGAATATTTCATAAGTTGCATTGGCTATTATTTCAGCATCGCCCGGAAATACGGCAGTTGCAAGGCCTTCCTGATCAACCACAGCAATGGATTCATCACTGCTCGACCAAACAATATCAACAAAATCATCTGCGATATTGCCGTACTCATCATACGCATGCGCAGTAAAACTTACTTCTTGCCCAACATCAGCAGCAGCTTCAACCGGATCAACTTCTACTGAAACTGGCGTGCTCGGAAGAAGCGTTACGGAAACGCTGTCATGCTTTTTTGCGCATATGATTGGCTCGCTCGGCTTAACTTTAATCAATGCATCTCCTGAAAGGGTCCCAAGGTATAATTCAAACGATACGCGGCCTGCATCATCAGATGCGCCAGAAATCGTTTCAACCGAGCCGGAAGGATCGGTGTATTCAAGAGTTACTGGAACATTGCCCTTCTCATTGCCATACACATCATATGTCTGCGCTTCAATCACGATATGGTTGTTCACCACATAAGAATCGCTGAGATCGGAAACAATCTCTATATCATTGCATAAGCCAGGATGAACAGTAACAGTCGATACGGCCTGCTTTCTGCCAAACTCTGCTGTGATAATTGCTGCACCTGTCTTCTCGCCAACAAAAAATGCCTGGTTGGGCTGCAATAAATCTGAAGTTGAGACAGAACCTATACTCTCATCACTTATGGAAAACTCAGGAGTTGATGGAAGAAGATTGCCGTCCGCATCATACGCATTAAACTCAAATATATATGGGAAGCCTGCAACTGCATCAAGATGATCTGGAGTGAGCATAACAACATCAACATCTGATTCGCACATTGAAGATGGTTCTAGAAACACAGTTGTTTCATACGAACCTGCCCTGACAAAATATGTGCCGCGAGGCTGTTCAGAACCGAACGAAAACTCGCATAAACCGTCAGCATCAGTAATGCATGAAATACCAGTATAAACATTGTTTGCCCTATATATCTTTACCTCAGTGTGCGGAGAGGTTGAAACTTCAACATCGCAAAACCTGGGTGCAGTGGAAGGGAATACACTGATAACATCCGCGTCAAACACATTAACATCAGGCAAATGAATATCCGAGCCAATAACAGAATTGGATGCGGATTGCAAATCACCGCGCACATTAACAACGAACGCTGAAACTGAGGCAAACAACAGTATGCCTATTAATATATATAGCAAGCGATTATTCATCCTACCACCTAATCAGCAGGTTCAACTGAGGTATGATTACTAAGTTATTACCTATGTAAGTGAAGTCAAGCCCGCCGTTCACAACACTGCCCTCAGTCCAAGAGAATGGGACATTGAACCCTGCAAATGCGCCTATGCCGTGCTCAACACTCTCTGAACTTACTTCCCTTCCTGAGCCAGCATCAGATTTTTCATACCATTCACGCTGAACATGCGCAGGCAGGTATGCCAACCCAAAATTAATGTATTTCCAAGTCAATGATAAACCTATTTCACCGCCATACTGAGATATTGCATACGGAGATGCATCAATCCTATTCATAAAACCTCCCAAAACGATGTTTGCGTATGCAGGAAGGTTGTATCCCAAAGGAAACTGCAACCTTAACCTTGCCAACTGCACTATATCATCAGCTTTGTTTCGCAAGTCCTCATAAGATGCATTAACAAAACTTCCATCAATAATCACAGGGTAATTGCTCAGTAAATCATGGTATCTAACTGTTAGCACGGTCGGGTCGCTCCTGTTGAAGTTTGTTGAGGCAGTAATATTGAACGTAGGATGCGACATGTTCAAAATCGCGCCGAATACTGCATCATCTCCCGAATTTCTTAATTCAAGCGTCCCTAGGCCAATCAGCATAAGATTTCCAAACTTTAAATGCATGCCAAGACCAAATGATTCAGTGAACCTGTTCTTAGCGAACTCAAACCCGTGCACCTTAACCTTGGCTGAACCCATAACCGCTATGCCAAAGTTGTCGGTGATTTCATAACCGCCTATCGCGCCAAAACTGAGATCGGCGACTTTGAGCGTTGCGCTTGCAGGATGCGGTGAGCCAAGCACGCCTGCAAAACCGTGCACGAACGGAATAGCATATACATTCGCATTAGCAGTTGGTTCAGCAGTTTGCGGTGTAGTAGGTTGAGATATGAGTGCAGGTGAAGATACAGGTGAAGATGCAGGTGAAGATGAAGATGAAGATGTAGATGTAGATAGAGATGCAATTGCATTACTTGCATTAGATTTTTTAGATTCAGGTTTATTAGCATCATCAACTATTTTCTTCAATGCTTCAAATCTTTTCTTTGCGTTATTAAAGCGTCTCTTCTTCTCATTATTGGCATTGCTAATAGCTTCTTTCATCTTATCAATACTAATATCTAAGTAATCAGAAACGGTTTTTTTGGAATTATCTGTTATAGTTAGATCAATATCATTCTCAGAGCTGTTATAAATTCTGAGCGCAGTTAACGAACGCAGTTTCTCTATTGCGTGCATCAATGCAGTTTTGCCATTTTTATCCCGCACATTTACATCTGCGCCAGCTTTAATCAATCGTTCACAGGTGTTTTGCCAGCCCCTCTTCGCTGCAAGCATTAAAAGCGTTTTGCCATCTTTATCTTTTTTGTCGAAATCGATATTATTTTTCTTTGCTTTATTAATAATCTCTTGTGAGATGCCTTTACTTTTTTCATCTGTTGCGATTTTATACAGCTGGTCCCAATCTACCTTTTTATTTTGTTTTTTAGATATTTTAGTTTCTGAGTTGCTAGGACCTTCAATATTAAGATTTCTCGTTACGCTCTTTTTTCTGGACATATTTTCTCTGGTCTGATTATCTCTTCTAGCTAATTTCCTGCGGCGTTTCTTTGATTCCACCGCAGCCATTTCCTCAAAAGCATTCAAATCACAGTTATTACAATTATTATTAGCTCTAAAATCTTTCTTCAACTCATTGAGCAATATTTTCTTCAAATCATTCAGCGAGATATCATTTTTATTTATATTGGTTTTACTCAATATTTTTCTCTTCAAATCAAGTGCAGATCTAAATAGAGCATCATTAAGTTGACGATATATAGATCTTTTTTGATTGCGATTCTTAATAAATCTGCTAAATAATCTCTTAAGATCATGTTTATTAATATCTATTTTAATATCAACATCTTTATCTTTAACTCTTTTTATAGCGCCATCATTCACTGTGAGCACTATCCCAGAGTTATCTGCTCTAACCGGAGGCGAGTATGATGCAGTCGCAAGAACTGATGCCATAGCAACGCCTGCAAGAAACTGACGCGCGCCAACAGGAATCTTCTTCATTAAAGTATCTCTCCAAGAATCCGTGCGCACAGGAGCATGCAACTCATTCTTATCTTTTTTGCCATTATATAAACGGGTTTTATTCCTAAATATACTCATTCAATTCTACCTCCTGGCAGTGATTGGATTGTATAGCATTTATATAGTTTTCGATTTCGCGCGCATGCGTTTAACAGAGTTCGCAAGCACATCCCTTATAAAAGGCAGGACATCAACAGCAGTGTAAAACGGGCCTAAACTTTTGGCAATCATTTCACCTGCATCCTTAATGATGCGAGCCGCGCAAACGCATGCATCATACGAATTTATGCCCTGCGCAATCAACGAACCGCATACGCCTGCAAGCAAATCGCCTGTGCCAGCTTTGGCAAGGTATGCTGAACGCTTCGTTAAACCTGTTATGCGCTGAACACTGCGGCCATCAGATGCATAATCAACCATGCCTTTAGAAAGAACTATGCAGCCAAATCTTCTTGAAAGAGATTTAACAGAATGCTCCGAACGTTTAGCATTCGAAGATAACATCGCAAATTCTTTCAAGTTTGGAATAAGAACATCAAAGTCATTAAGCTTAATTCCTGCAAGTCCGTATAATGCATCTGCATCGAACAGGAACGGAATGCTGTTGCGCTCGCGCAACTTCCTGATAAGGTTGAAACTGCCTGCATTTCTCCCCAGCCCGCTGCCAACAAGAACTGCAGTCGCTTTGCGCCTAAGCACATTATTAATTTCATTAAAATGCCTAGCTGAGATATGATTGCCTTTCAAAGGATATGAAATTATGTCAGGATGCATGCATAACAACGCATCAGCCGCGCGCTGAGGTGCGCACACTGTAATTAAATCAACGCCTGTTATGCCTGCCGCCAAAGCGTTCAGGGCAACTGCACCGCTGTAATGTTTGCTTCCGCCGATTATGACAAGATGCCCATAATCATACTTTTTAGAGTTTGAGGGTCTTGCAGATATGCGTTGCAGGCACTCAGCAATATTCGTCCTCATAATAGTATTATAAAAATATGTTTATTTAAACATAGCATGCAGGGCCCGTAGCTCAGCTTGGCTAGAGCACCTGGCTTTTAACCAGGGAGTCCGGGGTTCAAATCCCCGCGGGCCCGTTAGCGTATGAATATTTTTAAATTATCGCATCGAACTACTTTATGGTGATTTGATGAATAGGATTGCTCTTGCGTTGTTCTTGTTCGTTGCATTAGCATCTCTGGCATATGCAGGAATCGGAGAGATGGTAAACAACCTATGCGTGCAAATGAGGGGCATAATGCCTTTGGTGGCTTTCACGCTAATCGTGCTTGGGGGGCTTGTGTATGCAGCTGGGCAGGTTTTGGGCGCTGAAATGCGGTCGAGAACGAATGTATGGGCCACAACGATGGTTATTGGAGCGATAATTGGATTGGTTATTTCAGCAAGCGCGCCGGCGATCATATCTATTGTTGCAGGAGCGCTCGATTACGATATTGCATCATACCCGTATACATGCGAAGAGATTATATGAGGTGCGCGCGCGATGGATAAGAGCGAAATATTTGCTTATGGATGCCTTGGGGTTTCATTCGTCCTGCTATTGTTCGCAGGCCAGTTTCAGCCAATAGCGGTTTTATCAATCATTTTTGCAGGAGTGTCATACCTGTTTTACAAATGGGGCGCGTTATACATTCCGTTCCTAACGCGGTTTGAAAAAAATATTAAAGCGAAGTATGTTTTTGATGTTTCGCCGACAGAAGATGCCGTGGTGAAAAAAGAGGGTGATGAATACATCGCGACTGTATACCTCAATTTAGATGTGTATGAAACGATGACCAACAAGAATGATGAGGAAGTTAAGGAATACAGCAGTTATTTTGAGCGCACGATTGCAAGCATACGCGATCCAATAAAAATAAGCACGATGATATATGAAAAAAACATGGATAGGTACATGCGCGACATAGAATCCATGAAGGCTGCTGTGGAGGATATGATTGCAAAAGAACAGCAGAAGAAAAAAATCGATGAACGCAGGATAGAAATACTTGAACGCGAGAAATTGATGTGGGAGAGAAGGCTTGATTCAATGTATAAATCTAAAACTCGACCGAGAGCGATTGCATATTTTGCCGCAGTGTCTGCAAAAGGCGCCAGCATAGACGGCGCAATAAGCGCTGCAAAAAACAAAGCGCGCGAAGTGAAAGCGACATTCTCTGGAGGAATGTCTATGAACGTAGATTTGCTTGCGCACAGCAGAATGAATGCGTGCTATGATTGGGAATTTATGAAACCTGAGTGGTGATGCAATGGCAAAAATACCTAAACTATATATGATAGTGGGAGTCGCGTTCGCAACGCTTGTTGCGTTGTTCATATCTTTTCAGGGGGGAATAGCATTGTTCATCATATCGCTCATGCTTGCAGGCGTATCAGGCGCGTTCATATACGCAGGGCATATTATCAACCCATTCATCACAAAAGTGTTCAAAATTACATACATTAAAGGTGAGTATGAGTTCCCACCTGGGCAAGAAGTGGTGCTAAAGCGTTCAGGAGACAAGTTTATCGCGGCAAGGTTCATGTTGATTAACATACCTGAAAGAGAGGAGGTCACCACAAGAGCGGAAGAGCGTGAGGATATATATGTTAAAGATGTTGAAAACTCGCTGAGCACTATTAAAGCGCCCGTAAAACTCAACCTGCTCACATGCACGAAAGACATTGGAGCATACAGGGAAAGCGTTCAAGCAAAAGTGTATGAGTACAGCCTGCGGATAAAGCGCGAAATGGAAAAAGCCGAACCTGATGTGATTAGGGTTGATAAATGGCAAAGAGAGAAAGAGGTTTATGAGAACTTATTGAAAAGATTGTCAGCGGGCGTTAAGCCCATGGGCGCGGTGATGTATGCGATGACGGTTGCGAAAGGCGTGACCAAAAAAGAAGCGCGGGATAAAGTGATTGCGCAAGGAAAGGAGATTAAGGCGGTGCTGTCCAACAACATGAACGCAGAAGTTGTTGATCTTATAGGAGAGGATGCTGAACTGTGCCTGGAATGGGAAAGAAGAATCCCTACTACATATAAAGAGTTTGTTGATATGACTGGGTGATTGCGAATGGGAATAATCAACATAAAAAACAAGAAATTGTACAGCTCGGACATTGCGAGCCGCGCAATACTTACAAGACCGCCTGAACCGCCCGCAAAACTGATAGTGGGTGATCCAAAGAACTCAATATATGTTGGGAGGACTGCGGTGTTCAACGAGCCGTTCCATTGGACTTACGAGAATGTTACAAACCCACATATTGCGGTTGTAGGTATTACTGGAGCAGGAAAATCATACTTCATTAAAACATTTCTTACGCGCGCATCATTCGTTTGGGACAGCAATGCGCTCATAATTGACTGGGCGGGCGAGTATAGAGAATGGGTTAAGCAAGCTGGCGGGAAGGTGCTTGCGCTCGGCAAAGGTTCATACTTGAATTTGCTTGATTTAGCAGGCATGCGGCCTCTTGACCGAATAAAACAGATATCGCGAAGTTTGGAAATATTGACTGATATAAGCAATTATCCAGAGCAAAAACGGCTTACTGAGGAAGCAATCGAATCAGCGTATGTGAATAAAGGGTTTAAATTGTCCGAACGGAACCAAAAAGATGCGCTCGGCAACCCGCTTGCTCCACCAACGCTTAAAGATGTGCTGAAAGTCCTTGAGGAAAAGCTCAGTTCAGGAACTTATGAATTCCCGGTCGAGCTTGAGAACGCAATATACAGAATCAAGAAATTCACGCGAAAGGGCGAAGATTTCTTTGCTCAACAGAGCACAATACACCTAAATGAGCTTGTCTCATCAGGTTTAGTGGACCTTGACTTATCAGGTTTGCCGGACGAAACTATGCGCGCGTTGGCTGCTCTATCAATACTCCAATTCATTAAAGAGAAGATGCGCGCTGCTGGATGGGCAAAAAAGAAAGGTATTAAGCTTATCGTAGTGCTTGATGAAGCGTGGAAGATTGCGAAAGATGAGAACAGCGATGCAGTTATGATAGTGAGGGAAGGAAGAAAGTACCAGTTTGCGCTATTGGTTGCTTCGCAGAATCCCACTGATATAAGCGAAGCGATATTCTCAAATGTCGGAACTACCTTCATATTAAGAGTTAAGTTTGAGAGATTCCTCGATTATTTGCAGAATACTCTCAATTTCAGCGATTACATGCGGTCGCAGATTGCACGGCTCGGCGTTGGGCAAGCCGCGATAAACATGGCGTTGCAAACGAGCACTGCATATCCTGAAACATTCCTGCTTGAAAGGATTGAGGGTGAGGAACCTGTGATAGAGTTCTTCTTGGATGTTGAGCCCAATTTGGTTGGGGAAGGTGAGATTGTGGGTAAAACGCTTTCATTTGAAAGAGATGAGTTGCGCAAGAAACTGCGCTTGTTTGGATTGAACGATGAGAAAGTTGAGGAGATAACATCAACATTTGATAAAATGAATAGGCATATGAATGTGGTTGATTTTGTGATTATGATCGAGCGCGCAGGCGTTGACAGAAGTGATATCACTGGGTTCCTCAAAGACCTGGGTGTCGAAGACAGCGTAATCATAAACATATTCTCGGAAGCAGATTACAAAAAACTGGGAGTGCATGGAGAGACAACGGAGGTTGAGCTGAGTGAATAGAAAAAAAACACGGCGCAAAAAACGGGCATCCAGCAGGAAAAAACTTGCAAAAGGAGTGTGCATTGAATGCGGAAAGCCAGGGAAAGGGCATGCTGTTCTCGATGATTATGTGATTGATGGAATAAGATGGGTAAAAAGAAAACTGAATATTGAGAAAAAAAATGCGCTCATCGTATGCGAGGAATGTTTTGAGAAGTATGAGAAAAGGAGGAAATCATTCGAGAGATCGCTCATAATATACTCAGGAGTTGGGGTGCTGTTAGGAGTGCTGCTTCTCGTAATCAACCCGTCTCTTGGATCGCTGTTGTCAGCATCCATACTGTTATTGTTTCTGCTCATACTTGCGCATTTAAAGTATGCGCCAAAAGTCAAAAAATGAGATGATGAAACATGAGCGAAACTGCAAACGCAAAACGCAATGCGATTGATGATGCAAGCGAGCCGATCGGTGCATCGTTCAAGTTCGGTGCAAAACTGAAAGTTAGCAAAAGCGAGCTTATGGAGAGAGTGCGGGCAATAAGCGATGTAGAAGTGACAGAGTTAAAAGATAAAATTGCGCTCGTGCGCGTTGAGAGCAGGGATATAGATGGACTGCCATACCTATTCACAATAATATATTTGGGAAAGGATAACATCGAAGTTATGTATAGCGTGACGCCAGAACTCAGCATGAGAAAGCGCAGGCTGGAACTTCTGCGTTATGTTGCAAATGTGCTCACTCTGCTTAAAGATGCGTATGAGATTGACATCGCAAGCTTCATGCAGATTCTCGATGTGTTCTTATCAGAAATTCAGGAGTTCGCCACATCCGATTATGAGACATTGTACAGAAAATATGATTTAGCGTTGTCAAAGCTTGAAGATGCGAAAAAGCGCATAGAACGGCTTGAAGAAAGCAATGATAAGATTAGCAGAAAGCTTATTGAGTTAAAAGATGAAAGAGATGAGTTGAAACTAAGAGTAAGCGAGCTGGAGAAATATTCAGATGATGCACTGATGCTTAAAATACAGGAATGGTTGAAAGAGCATGGCAATGAAATCAGCATATCCAATTTCTGCAAATTGTACAAGGTGCGTGAGAGCAGGGTTGAGCAAATACTTAATCGAATGGTGCGAGAGGGCTACTTAGAAGTGAGAAGGTAGCTGTTCAGGGGTATTGGTATGGAGGAGGGCAAGAGATATCGATTTGTCATAAGAAGAAAAAAAGAGTATGTAAAGTCGTTCAAATCCCTGAAAAAAAAGAGCGTAGGTATGGATAAGGTAAAAGATATTGCGCTCGCGTTTTTTAGATCGAAAACCACTGCCGATAAGAAAAGCAAAGAAACAGTGAAAAAGCATAAGCCAATCGTTAGAGGAGTTATGCGGAAGGTGTTCATGTACCTTGGAGCCATGCTTATAGCAATAGGGTTGTTTGTTGCGTATATATTGTACATAATACAAACATCTTCATACGCTCCTGTTGGTCCAGTGGGAGCCGCATACCCTTCGCTCAACATAACAGTAATAGATTATGGAATTGCGAACATAGGCGCGCACAACCTGTTGACTCCGTATGTAATCGTGGAGGCGAGCGGAAGCCAGATTAAAGAAGCGGAGCTGTTCCTTGAAGCCGCTGATCAACCTATATATAATGAAATATACATACTCAATTCACGGCGGGAGCAGGGCGCATCATACGATGAATTCAAAAAACAATTGCAAAAAAACATGAAAAATTATGGCGTGGTTGTGAATGAGATATACTTAGAGGAGTTGGAGAACCTGCCTGACGGTGCGACGCCTCTCATAATTATTCCTTCTGGATACATCCCGTCCTCATTGCTGTTCAAAAAAGCAGGCGGCAAAGGATTGAAGGATATATGCAAATCTGCGACAATAATATACATAGGATATGGATATGATGAGGGAATAATGGATGAAAAGCGTGGCAGAATGTTTTCAGGAGTGGATTACAGCAGAAGCGCAATTGATGATTATTTGGGAATAAGCATAAGCACACCGTTGCAATCTACAAATGAACTTAACTTAAAAAGCATTAAGTACGGCATAGCGCCAAAATCGCTCGACCAAGCCAACATAAAAAGCATTTACGGGGGAATACCTGCCGTTAAGTTTAGCGGAAATGATAAGGGATATTTCATAGCTGTGCCAAATACGCTTGATAGCGGGTGGAGAAATGGAAAAGATGCTGCAGATGACATCGCAAAAATGATTAATGAAAAAATGTGGCTTAAAGCGTTCAATGCATACATAGGAGTGAGTGAAAGCGATCACATAAAGTTTGGTGATGATGGGTTGATTTACAATACATTGATTACGAATGGAAAAGTTGGCGTTAATGAGAGTTATGTGCGAGTGTATGTAAGGGGATATGATAAAGACAACCAGCTTGTTGCAGCGCAGTCCAAATACATCGTTATAAAAAAAGAGCATAAGGGCACTGTCAGCTCAAGCAAATACGCAGTTGCAGAAAAACTGCTGGGCAAAAAATTGGATATAGAGGCGTTCTTTGATGAAAGCCCTGCTAAGTTCAAACAACCTGTGCCGATATGGTTGAGAGTGGTTAATTCAAGCGGCGAGATTGCTGATGAAATGATGTTCGGGTCGCAGTATGTGCTGCCAATTAAGTATACAATGACCTCGCAATACGACCCAAAATTGAGCAATGGTAGGTATATACTAAAACTGCAAGCAGGTTCAAACGCACAGGCATCGCTCGCAGAAAGCGTGCTCATTATCCCAAAGATAAATGTGATACCGCTAAATATCGACTGGAAAAAACAGCACTTTGAGTTCGCTGTTGAATCTCATGAGTTAGGAGATGTCGGAGACGCATTGACAACCAACTTGAAAGACACTTATGTTGTGATTGATGGAAAGATAAGGGAGAAAATTAACATAGGATACATAAACAATCAGCCAAGGGCTTTCTTCGATGTGAAGGAGAGGCTGGAGGAAGGCAAAAAGCACGTATTTGAATTTGAGATACAAAACGGGCTTTCGTATGAAAGCGTTTCAAATGTCAGCAGAATGTATTATGAGGAATGGTGGTTTTGGCTTGTGATTGCAATGACAGTGGGGGTCGCTGCAGTAGGCGCGATATTCAAAGCGAGAGAGAAAATCAAGTACTCGCTGGACATACCTGATTTTGAGATACGGAAAAAAATCAGGATCAAAATAAAGCAGGATATAATACTCAAGCTGTTTGACACGATTAACAAGAGTTATGGATGGAAATACATGCCATTATCAATCAAAGAAATTAAGTCGGGATTCCGGAGGATTAAATACAAGGGAAGGCCAATACTCATAGGAGATTTCAACCTGCAAATTATGCTTGATAAGCTTAAATACAGCGGGCATATATATGAATACCTTGGTTTGTATTCCCTAAAAAAGTGGGAGAAATAAAGCGGGTACGACCATAAATACCTATCATTATTCAGGAAAACGCGCGACCTGCTGATTAATGCAGCAATTTCGTTCACGAAACTTGGGGAAAGGAAAGATTGCGATATGTACATAAAACAGAAGTATGAAAACTTGAAAATTGTATTCGGGGAGGGAAACAACCTTGCTGAACGCATTCTTAGAGCAATAGAAGGAGAAGAGAGGACGCTGCTCGTCTTCGGAAACGAAGATAAGAAAAACGAATTCATCAGAAAACTCGCAAAAATGGGAATCGAAAGCGCAACGATTAAAATCGCAATGCTGGGGAAAAAGCTTGTGCCAGCAACAATAGAGGAATTAAGGAGAATGCTCAAGTAATTCTAAATAAATCGACCTTAATTTTTGGGTTGTTTTATCTATGGAATATTTCTTAGATAATCTGAGTGCGCTTTTTGAGTACGCATCTTTGTTTTCATAGCAGGCAATCATTTTCTCAGCGCAGTCACCTGGATCATCAGGATTAAACAAATCGCCATTCACGCCTGGTTTTACAATCTCTTTTATTGATAGATAATCAGCGCCGCAAACAGGCAGACCGCTCGCCATTGCTTCAATGCCGCTGAGACCCTGCGTCTCAAACTTTGATGGAAACACAAATACATCTGCGCATTTGTACAATGATATTAAGTCAGATTCAGGAACAAATCCAAGAAAGGCAAACCTTTTGTTCATCTTCTGCTCGGAAACAAGTTGTTCGTAATGATGCTTTGCAGGACCTTCGCCAGCAATCACAAACTTTGCATTAGGAATCTTTTTTAGCACGCGCCTTGACGCGCGTATGAGCACATCAAGATTCTTCTCTACAACCAGCCTGCCAACAAACAGGAACACTGCATCATCATCAGACAGCCCAAACTTGCTTCTATCTGGTACAATGAGCTTAAACCTATCTAAATCAATCCCATTAGAGACCACTTTTATGTTTCTGAACCCGCGCTCGGAAAGAAGATTCATGGTGGTTTTTGAAGGCACGACAATCACATCGCACTTGTTATAGTACCATCTCAAATATTTCCACGCAACGCGTCCAGCAATGTTCTTAATAGTGGTTCTATTGGAGATATAATGCGTTGCATACTGAATATATGTATGAAAAGAGCCAACTAAAGGAAGCCTGCGCTTGCGAGCTATGCGCAACGCAGCGATGCCCATCGCGCCCATTCCATGCGAATGGATTATCTGAACTTTCTTTGAATCAATTATTGATGCGGAAGGGTATGGGTTTATGGCAAACCTGTAATTAGGATAGGGAGTGAAAGGTATTGAGTCATAATAAAAAACATTCGGATCTTTGTTGGACAGTATGGTTTCCTTTGAACCGCAGGTGAATATGAACATTTCATCTCCAAGAGTTTCGAGTTGTTCCCTAGTTTGCAGAATGCTTCTAACAACGCCATCCATATTAGGCAGATATGTTTCAGTATAGCATGCTATTCGCATATGATCAGCTTTCAACCATAAGATAAAAGAAAGAAGATTAAAATATTTTACTCGTTTTTAACTGCTGCATTCAACCTATCATAAATCTGTTTATAAACATCAAACAATGCCTTAACATTGCCTGGCCGGGAATTGCGCCTGTTGAATGCGCCGTTGCTTGTTGAACCCGGATAGGTTAATCTATCTTCATCCAATGCATCCTCTAAATTATTAGGACTGAGAGGAGTTAGCTTTGTAACCCTGCCTTCATCAACTTCCTGGTACAATAATTCTCCACCCATGTATATTACAAGTGCAATTGCGGAATTATCATTATCATTAATCTTTTTTTCGAACCAATCGCGCACACTAGATTGATAATATGATTCATCGCTCTCACCTTGCATAACGCTTTTAAATATGTAATCAACCTTCTCCATAAGCAAAAGCTTGAATTTTTTCTCTAATTGTGTTTCAGATTTTTCAGAACTGTTTTTAGCTTCAATCTGTTTCTTCAATTCATTAAGCATATTATTCAATTCTCCAATCTTCTTATTCGCATTAGCAAGTTCCCGTTTAAGTTTTTTGTCATTATTTTTAGGGCACTTCTGTGGATTTCTGGCCAAAATATAACTAGCCATTTCATAGTCCCTAAGGTCAGAATTGCAATTATTCAATCTGCGAGTGCAAGTATTAAGATTTTCCTTATTGTTATTAAATTCTCCTTCCATTTCGGATATTTGCACCATGCATTTATCGTATTCAGACCGCAAAACATAATCTTCTTCAGGAATTTCAGAAGGAGGCACTGCCATCACTGCACCAGCAAGAACACCTGCAGCTGCAAGCAATTTCACCATGCCGCGATACCATTCCTTGTCTTTTAATATTTTATGAGTATCAATCTTTCCGGAAACCATCGCATCCAACACTTCAAGCATCTCTCTCTTATTCTCAGCGCTGAGGGATGAATCATTCTCTATTTCATTTCTTACCGAACCTAACAGAGATAAAACGCGCGCATTCATGTTAACATGCTTCAACTTGCCCTCACCCATGAACTGTTCGCAAAATGCATACAGCGCGCTTCGTATCTCCTCTTTTCTCCTGTGCTGTTCAGAGGAGATAACCATTCGCAGTATCTCACCAATCCTCACAAAAGGTTTTGAAACGCGGCTTCGGTCCTTGAAATATATAAGCGCTTTAGGATTGTTAAGCAGCATTTTCGCAAAATGCAATTCCTTCGCGCGGCTGTCCTTCTCATTCTTAATTATAGAATATGAAGCCCTTCTGCAAACTTTATTCTTACTCATCGATCACACCTTTTGTTTTATAGGCATTTAACTCATTTATATACTTTTCTATAATCATGAATCCATCCAACTGCACGGAAATGCATTTTAAAGAGATAGGGCATAGTTTATAAAGTTTTTGAAAGTGCGCATACGCAATAAGTAAAGCTTATAAAAATACTCTGCTTAAATTTCAGTTGCTGCAACCCGGTTAGGCTGAGAGTAACGCTTATCCTATGATGCCTGATTCCATTGCAGCGCATACATATGATAATCCAAAGTGTTTGGATTAGATATAGGTTCAAGAGAGATGCTAAGCAGTAGAGCGAGACGTATGTGGTGTTCTGCCATATTCCTTGCCGAAACTCCAGTTGATCCTGCTGGAGGGTACTGCTATCGGAGTTCGATTAAGCCATGCAAGTTTACGCTGCCACTTGGCAGCGTGGCGAACGGCTGAGTAACACGTAGTCAACCTACCCTAAGGAAGCGGACAACCTCTGGGAAACTGAGGATAATCCGCTATAGGCGAGCAACGCTGGAATGCCTGCTCGCTTAAAAGGCTTGCGAATTGGAGCAAGTCCGCCTTAGGACGGGGCTGCGGGGGATTAGGCTGTTGGCGGGGTAACGGCCCACCAAACCGATAATCCCTAGGGGCTATGTAAGTAGGAGCCCCCAGAAGGACACTGAGACAAGGGTCCTAGTCCTACGGGATGCAGCAGGCGCGAAACCTCCACAATGCACGAAAGTGTGATGGGGGAACTCCGAGTGGTCTCTTTCGGGAGACCTTTTATAGAGTCTAATGCGCTCTATGAATAAGGAGTGGGTAAGACCGGTGCCAGCCGCCGCGGTAACACCGGCACTCCTAGTGGTACCCACGCATATTGGGTCTAAAGCGCTCGTAGCCGGCCTTTTAAGTCATTGGTGAAATCCTTCAGCTTAACTGAAGGGCGTGCCAGTGATACTGAGAGGCTAGGGAGTGGGGGAGGTCAGAGGTACGCCCGGGGTAGGGGTTAAATCCGTTAATCCTGGGTGGACCAGCAGTGGCGAAGGCGTCTGACCAAAACACGTCCGACGGTGAGGGGCGAAGGCTAGGGGAGCAAACGGGATTAGATACCCCGGTAGTCCTAGCTGTAAATGATGCAGACTTGGTGTTGCAGCGACTTCGGGTCTCTGCAGTGCCGGAGCGTAGGTGTTAAGTCTGCCACCTGGGGAGTACGGCCGCAAGGCTAAAACTTAAAGGAATTGGCGGGGGAGCACCACAAGGCGTGGAGGCTGCGGTTCAATTGGATTCAACGCCGGGAATCTTACCGGGAGCGACGGCAGAATGAGGGCCAGGCTGAAGACCTTGCCTGACAAGCCGAGAGGTGGTGCATGGCCATCGTCAGCTCGTGGTGTGAACTGTCTGGTTAAGTCCAGGAAACTGCAGAGTTTGAGTAAGAGGTGATGAGTTGAAGATAAAATTAACTCCCGAGCTTGCATACATCATAGGTATGTGGTCGGTGAGAAAAAGCAGGATTGGAATAGGTGTGAAGGGCCTGCCCCACGCGGGCGAGTTCTTCATCAAAGCCGTGCTGAATGCGGGCGTGACCACATCCAATAAAATATTGACAAGCGGAAAAAAAGTGTACTTCTACCACAGCGGATACAGAAAGTTCTTCAAGGAGATTGAAGAGGATGAAGAACACCGTTTTAAAAAGAGGAATGAGTTCAGCGCAGCGTTTGTTGCTGGGATGTTTGATGCTGCGGGAAAAATTGTTGATGGAATCCCTAAAATACAGGGAATTAAGTTGGATAAACAACTTATAATCGAGCGGCTGGGATTCAGGCTCATTAAGGAGGGGAAATACTTAATCCCCACTCCTCCCAGAGAGTTTATTAAATTCATAAAACCTTACTCTCAGGCTCTGCAGTCTGGAAACGAGCGAGACCCATGCCCTTAGTTGCCACTTCCAGCTCCGGCTGGAAAGCACTCTAAGGGGACTGCCTGCGTTAAGCAGGAGGAAGGAGTGGGCGACGGTAGGTCAGTATGCCCCGAATCTCCCGGGCTACACGTGGCCTACAATGGTCGGGACAGCGGGTTGCAAGTTCGAAAGGGCAAGCTAATCCCTGAAACCCGATCTCAGTGCGGATTGAGGGCTGTAACTCGCCCTCATGAAGTTGGAATGCCTAGTAATCGCGTGTCAGCATCGCGCGGTGAATACGTCCCCGCTCCTTGCACACACTGCCCGTCAAGTCACCCAAGTGGGGTTTTAGTGAGGTGGTGGTTTTTGCCATCGTCGAACTAGGGCTTCATGAGGGGGGCTAAGTCGTAACAAGGTATCCGTAGGGGAACCTGCGGATAGATCACCTCCGAAGAACTGAATAGTTCGACGGAATGCGATTAAGCTAAATGCAAGGATGCTAACACACATACTGCTCTGCTATGCATAAATTCTCTTGAACCTTTACTGTGGGCCCATAGCTCAGACTGGTAGAGCGCCCGCTTTGCAAGCACTTTTCTTAAAAAGTGTTCCAAAAAAGCGGGAGGCCGCGAGTTCAAAGCCGCTTTTTTGGAGAACCAAAAAACGGAGGACATCTCGCTGGGTCCACTCACATCCTTCCTGATGGAAGGATGGAAATGAGATTGAAGTGCATCCAGTAAGCAAATTAATAACGCAAGCGAGTAAAAAACCTGCCAAAAACATGCTGTTGCTATAAACCATGCAGGGAATGGCCTGGCTTTGGTTACGGACCGTGGCAAGCTGCGATATGCTCGGGGTAGGTGCATGCAACCTTTGAACCCGAGATCGTCCGTTGCCCAGAGATGGGTTGATACCCCGCGAATTGAAGCATCTGAGTAGCGGGAGGAAAAGAAATCAATTGAGATGGAGTTAGTAAGGGCGACTGAAAGCTCCATAGAGTCGAACCGAACTTCTCAAAGGTAACTTTGAGATGGATGTGGTGCACCGTTCCTATCCTTTGTTCGAACCGAAATGAGCTGGAATGCTCTGCGATAAAGGGTGATAGCCCCGTAGGTGTAGAATGCAGGAGGGTGGTGCGAAGAGTAGAGTTCCCTGAGGGAGCTTGAATATGGGGGATACCAACCTCTAAACCTAAATATCGACCAAAGTCCGATAGCGAATTAGTACCGTGAGGGAACGCTGAAAAGCACTCCAGGACGGAGGGTGAAAAGTGCCTGAAACTGCATGGTGACAATTAGGCAGAGCATGAAAGGGCCGAACCTTGCCGAAGCGACCATTCGAGAGGATGGAAGCGAGGCAGGGGGACCAGTGTTCTGTCGTCCTTCTCGAAGCAAGGGCCAGGGAGTTTACGTTAGTGGTAAGCCGAAAGGCTGAGCGAAAGCAATCCTGCGCAGTGTTAAACGAGGCAGGGCGTCTGAAAAGGCGTAAATCACTAGCGTAAGACCCGAAGCCGGGCGATCTACGCCTCGACAAGGTGAAGCCGGTCTAAAAACTGGTGGAAGCCTTCAACTAGTGGTGGTCTATTCCCCTTAGGTGATCGGGGTGTAGGGGTGAAAGTCCAGTCGAGCTCGGCGATAGCGGGTTCCTTCCGAAGCATGTCTCAGCATGGCGCTTTCCGAGATGGAGTAGGGGGTAGAGCACTGATCGAAAAGCACGGGGTCGAAAGGTCCTACTTTTCTTTCAAACTCCGAACACCTGCTCATCGCAGACGAAAGCAGTCGGGTGCCCTGGGGTAAACCCGGGGGGCGTGACGGGAACGACCGAGACTTGGGTTAAGGTCCCAAAGAGCTGGTTAAGTGCTAAACGATAAGGAAGCCCCTCTCACAGACAGTTGGGAGGTAGGCTTAGAAGCAGCCAAGCCGCTTTTTCAGGATGCCTAAAAACCGGCACCAAAAAAGCAGCGCTGACTCCTCTAAGCAACGCGTAATAGCGGACCAACCGAGAGGGCAGTTTCTGAAGATAATTGGGGCTAAACCAGCCACCGATACCCAGGAGTGCGCACTGAGTGCGTAATCTGGTAGGAAGGCGTCCGCACGGTTTAGAAGTAGGGCCGTGAGGTCCTATGGAGCTGTGTGGAATGAATATCCTGGTGTTAGTAACAGCAAACTTAGGTGAGAATCCTAAGCGCCGAAAGGGCGCGGTTTTCTCAGCAACGTTCGTCAGCGGAGAGTTAGCCGATCCTAAGTTGGAGGCCAATCACCTTCCAACGAAAGGGAAACCGGTTAATATTCCGGTGCCTTGCAGGTAGGTGCGGCAACGCAAGATCCACTCCTGACGCTTGTGGCTAGGCTGAGTAGGGGAGACCCTATCTAACAAGCATACAACCATCGAGACTTGTTATAAGGAGAAGTGGTTGAAAGTTTGGAATGGTCCCCGTTTGGGGATTCGGTCGAGGCCTTGAGCCCATGAAAAGGGAGAGGATAACGACCCTGCAAGATCGTACCTAGAACCATTACAGGTGCCCCTGGCTGAAGAGGCCAAGGCGTGGCAGGAAAACTCGGGCAAGGGAACTCGGCAAATTAGCCCTGTACCTTCGGTAGAAGGGGTGCCTGCTCTTGTTTCCGAAAGGTTGCATGAGCAGGTCGCAGTGACAAGGGGAGAGCGACTGTTTATCAAAAACACAGGTCCCTGCAAGGTCGTAAGGCTGTGTACAGGGGCCGATGCCTGCTCACTGCCAGTACGTGAAAGCCCGGTTCAACGGGTCTAAGCGCTGGTAAAGAGCGGGGGTAACTCTGACCCTCAGCGACAATAAGGGGGTCGCTAAACTTGGCTGTATGCTGGAAACCCAGAGCGCGCAGCTCCTGAGCAAGGAAAAATGTTGCGCGCAGTGAGGGCAATCAGCAGGAAACTGCAAACAGGTGAAACAAATGTTGAATGAGTTCCAAAAATATGTGGAGCTGAGCAAGCTCCCAAAAAAGAGGAAATACCTTCACTATTACATCGCAGGATTTGTTGATGGTGAAGGATGCTTTAGCATAAGCGTTAAGAAAGATGCCGGAGCAAGATTTGGGTATGTGATTGATCCGGTCTTCCACATAACACAGAAAGAAAGCAGCAGAAAAGTGCTCGAACTCATAAAAAACACTTTGAAATGCGGACGGATAATTAGAAAGCATGGGCAAAGCAGCACTTTGCGGTTCATAGTGGATAACAGAAGGCAGTTGGCTGAAAAGATTTTGCCTTTCTTTGATAAGTACAAGCTGATTGTCAAATCGAATGAGTTCGAAGTTTTTAAGAGGATTGTGGAAGGGCTGGAAAATAAAGAGCATGCCACAAAACATGGATTTATCAACCTTTTAAAGACGGCTCTAAGCATCAAGAAAAGCAAAGGAAAGAGAAGATATAGCGAAAGCTATATACTAAAGAATATGCAGGATCCCCAGAGGCCATACGCCAAGCACTCCGAACGGAGTTGATGATATGGTCCTACCCTTACAGTAATGTAAGAAGGTAGCTTGAGGTAGCGTAATACCTCGCCGCTTAATTGGCGGCTTGCATGAATGGCATAACGTCTCTCCTGCTGTCCCTGCCCGGGACCTGGTGAACTCGCTACTCGGTGAATATGCCGAGAACTTCCAGTGGGAAACGAAGACCCCGTGGAGCTTCACTACAGCCTGTTGTTGGGATATTGTTTTTGTTGCAGAGCGTAGGTGGGAGCCTTCGAAGCAGCTTCTCCGGGGGCTGTGGAGGCAACAATGTAACACCACCCAACGAAGACGATATCCCTTACTCCTTTGGAGGACAGCTGCAGGTGGGTAGTTCGGCTGGGGTGGTACACCCTCGAAAAGGAAACAAGGGTGCCCAATGCTCAACTTAGGCGGGTCAGAAATCCGCCGTTAAGGGACAAGAACATATGTTGGGCTAACTGTATTCCTAACAGCGTGGAATGCAGGGGCGAAAGCCGGGTCTAGCGAACCTAGGCATCCCTATTGGTGAGGGTCCTAGCTGTCAGACAAGTTACCCCGGGGGTAACCGATTGGTCGCGGGCGAGAGTACATATCGACCTCGCGGTTTGATACATCGCTGTCGGCTCAGCTCATCCTGGTGGTGCATAAGCTGCCAAGGGTCGGGTTGTTCATCCGTTAAAGAGCTACGTGAGCTGGGTTCAGTACGTCGCGAGACAGTACGGTAGTATCTACTGGAAGTGTTGCTGCGTGAGGGGAAGGACCGCTTAGTACGAGAGGAACGGCGGTTCGGAGCCACTGGTGTACCGGTTGTGTCAAGCATTGCCGGGTAGCTACGCTCCATGCTGATAAGACCTGAACGCATCTAAGGTCGAAGCAGTACCCAAAACGACGCAGTTTAGGCGCCCACAGCAGATGGGTTTGATAGAGTAGGGGTGTAAGCTTAGAGCTTCGGCGATTTGCGAGCCTACTACCACTAAAGCCTTTTGCAACTTGCGTGTTCAATGGCAGGCAATTATTCGCTTGCCTTAGCTTAAAACTGGATGCATTTCCCTATTGCAAAATATCTAATTTTATGCCTTTCATAAACAATGCTATTGTCCCAGTAAATATCCATATCCAATACGAAAATATTCTTTCTATTAGCAAAGCACCCAATACCTGAGATGAATCATAACCCAATACAGATAATAAACCTGTGCCCGTTCCCTCAAAGAATGCTAGACCTCCTGGAAATACTGAAAATATTGTTGAAAAATACGAAATTGAAGTTATGCTTGCGCTCAATTCAAAAGGAATATTTACTCCAAAATAAGAAAGAATTAACCAATATCTTAGGAAATCAAACAACCATAAAGCAATTGAAAGTAAGAATAATTTAGCGAATTTGCGTTTATCGCCGAACAGTTCGCGCGAGTGCAGAAAATACTTTTCTGCAAATTCTCTAATGAATTGTATAGGAATCAACTGCAATATTACTGAGTGAATTTTATGATTTGTTAGGAATACTATAAACAAAACTGCAACTGCGACTAATCCGATTGGGAGCAAGGTCGATGAAATTAGAGAGATTATTCCAACAGAAGCGAATGCAAGAATAAGAATATCAAGCGCGCGTTCAATCACAATTGAAGATAATGCTTTGGTTTTTGATACATTAAGGTATTTCTTGAATACGAAAACTCGCGCGGCCTCGCCGATTGAACGCGAAGGCGCAATAAACGCTATGAGATGGCCGATGTTATAAAATATCGAGAAACCCATGAAAGAATGATCACCTGCCTCAGTTATGCTCTTAAACCGCTCCACCTGTATTGCATACTCTATAATACCCAACAACAGCCAAAACCCAAACAATTGAACAGGGATGGCTGAAACAGACGATATAAACTCATCTATATTGAACCCTGTTAGAACCGCTATGCCGTATAAGGCAAAACATCCTACTATGAAAAGAACTGCCGTGCCAAGAATTCTGTTCCCATTCATTAAAACACCATTCTGCCATTAAGAGAGCGATTTCTTGAACCAATCAACTACGGGCACGTTCATAGCGTCAACACCATATCTTTCTGATAGGAAATATGATGCCCAAAACATTGCCTGGATGCCAAATATCAACTGGCTAAACCTGTCCGCATCGGGCAGTTCAACTGAATGAACAGGAACGTTTTTCCTGGTTAGCAGTTCTTCTGTCAATTTAATGCGCTCCTTGTTCCTGCCTGAATCTCCCTGGTCTTTTATCAAAACTGCCGAGTAACTGCCATTAAGCACTTCAAACCCGTTCATCTCATTATGGTTGAGTTCAGGCATGACATTGTAAAATGCTTGGGATTTTGAGTTTTCGTTCACAGCGATCTTGCCCGCTAGCGAAACGATTCTATTCCTCTGAGAAGAGTAAAACAGCGGTATTTTCTTGTGCAGTGGTTCTGACAATGCCTCGCCGATGCGTTCAGTTTCATTATTTGCGTTGTAATTTGGAGGTCGCGTGCGCGCAATTACTCCATTACTGGCAAGCAGTGAAACCAAAACGGATGACATTAACGGCAATGCCAACCGCGGCACTAATCCTTCGCGGACCTTTGCGAACGGAATACCGTTATCTATTGCTTCCTGCTCGAGCCTGCCTCCGCTTGATATGGCTACGCAATCATAACCTCTTCCGATTATGCTGGAAAATGCATCCAATGTCTCCTCAGTATTGCCTGAGTAAGATATGCATATGTTGAGGCCTTGCTCGAACGCTTTTGAATACCCGCAATTTCTGTGTATGTTTATGTGAAGTTCAGCTGGGCCGATAAGGGATTTCAAGAACTCGCCAGGCAGTGCGCTGCCTCCCATTCCTATAATATTGATTATTTCATGCCCGGCAGCATCAAGTTTTAACCTGCCGCCTATTTCAAACCCCTCTGTTATCTGAGAATTAAAAGAGCTTATCATGCTGCGCATATGCTATGTTATTCAGAGCAATGCTTATAAAAATAAGGGAGTTCACGACAATAAAGAGATGACTTTATCGATGCAGTCGTTCGGCACATGCATTTCCTTTTGTTTGAGATTGCCGTCTATAGCAAGATTAATCAAATGCAACAGCTTAACCTCAGAAGTTGCCAAGCTTGTTATGCCTAACTTATTCGTAATTAAATATTCAGGAGCATTTTCTTTCCTGCCTATCTGCGCGCTTATCGCATACTTACCAAGTATGCGCGCTTCAATTAATACAGTTGAAAATGGGCTAACTGCAACGCGCGATGACATTATCTGAGCGTGCAAATCAGAATCATTATCGCATATTACAGACACGAAATTGCTTTCCAATCCTGAGATATCAACAGGTTTTTCGCGCGGATGTTTTCTAACAACCAAGTTATAGTGAGCATTCCTATTTCGCCCTATTAAAGATAATACCTTAAAAACGCTGTACAATATAGATTTTTCGTCAAAACCTAAACTGTGACCGTAATGCAAAGCTATCGGCTCTGAACAAAACAGTACTTGATGCGGATTTTCTTTAACATCTAGGTTTTCTGCACGGTTTTTAACATGCAGAAAATATGGGTTGCCAGTAACTAATAGATGGGATTCCGGAAATCCCTGCTCAAGCATTTCGTTCTTGGCAAACTCGTCCATTACGCATACGATATCAGGCAAGTATGCAAATTTCTTAAAAATTTGTCTTGAGGACGGATCTGTTTTAGATACGCGCTCTATGTAATTCGCCCAAAAATCAAGCACTCCAACTGATTTTACTCCAGATTGCTTTGCAGCGAGCGTAATCTCCTGCTCAAGGCAAAACGGATGCTGCGCATCAGGAACTGCGAGACCAGTTAATATTGAAGATGGATTTCGTTTTGATAACAGGTCCATGATTGTTTCAGGACGCATATTATCAAGGATAATATCAGGAAAAATGCCATACCTCTTAAATACTGAGGAAGTTTCCTTATACCCAACAACTGCGACTTTTTCATTTCTGCTTTTGAGCTTATTAATCACAGGAGTTATTGCGTTGATTGAACCTGGGTGCCAAGCTGCTGCCAAAACGCGCATACAATTCTTCTAAGTAAATATGTTTAAATAGGTTTTGATAGGTATGCAATCAGACCAAGCGCGGAAATGCGGAATTCTCTTAGCAGTCCGTGTTGAGCGATAAATAGATTTATTTAGGTTGAGTCAAATATAAACAATATGAAGCTGGCACATATTTTGCTGTTATACTTTATTGCAGTATCTATTATGACAGTATATTCAATACCTAATTGGAACAATGATGAAACCTGGATTGCCGAACCGATACATTACTTCATAAAAGACGGACAATTCTCAGTATTGACCAGGAATTGGAGCGCTTCTGAGCAGCAGGTGAGTTATTTGTCAGCACCTCCGTTGTATTTCTTCTTGGAAATTCCAATCGTAAAGATTATGGGCGAATCGCTGCTTTCATATAGAATGATCTCGCTACTGAGCGGGATTGGAGTTATCATGCTGTTCGCAAAGATATATAAAGAACATCACGGGGAGCATAACAACATAGCATACCTGTTATTGCTTACTGCCCCAATGTTCCTGCTGCAAGCCAACTTTGCCAGAACAGATATGCTGGCGATTATGCTGGTGCTCGGAAGCATCTATTACGCAAATAAGAATTTGCTGGCTTCAGGCCTGCTGTTCGGTTTATCCATATGCGCGCATTTAAATACAGCCGTGTTCCTGCCTTCTATAATCTATTTATCTTTGAGCGCAAAAATGCCCTGCGCAAGCACAGATTCAAAATCACTAAGCAATTGTGTGAAATTTGCCGTTGCGCTATTTATAGGAATCGCACCGCTAATAGCATACATCTCAATAAATCCCGGCGCGTACGCAGAGCAAATGTCAGTATATTCAAACAGGGCAAGCATATTCGAGCTTGAATTTTACGTGAAAAGTTTTATGAAATTAAGCCAATGGCTTGGGCAGAATTACTTTAAAGCAAATGCAATACCCTTTTTTGCAACGGCAGGTATTGCCGGCGCTTCAATCTACGGAAAAAAGCTCAACAGAATGCAGCGGGCATCCCTGCTTGCGATACTGATGTTCTACATCTTTGTCAGTGCCGGAGTCGTCAGATACATACTGTACATATTTGTGTTCATGCTATTCTTGATCCCACCTGCTAAAAGCGGTATTAAAAGAGGACTGTTCATTGCAATAATTGCAATAAACATAATCACATTAACGGGACTGGGAGCAGTTTTTGCAAGCAGGAGCACGGCAGTTATGAATTTTGTCGATAAGTGCGAGCTAAACATCGGAAATAGGCCTTTGCAAGGCGAAATCATCGCCTGGATATATATGAATGATGAGAACAAAAGAAAACTAAAAATATATCCGCAAGAGAATTCAGTAATAGTTGACTGCAATTTTTTTTCTGGCGTCAATCCAAGCGGGAAAACAGTTAACTGCTCATACAAGGAGAAATTATTGGGTAATGAATGCGCGCTGTACAATTAAAAATGCACGGTCAAGTAAAGATTAATGAAAAAAATCAGCGCGACCACGGCCGCAGAAAATAAGACATCCAGTTTTAGGAATATTTTGTAGATTTTCCTGCCTATCTCAGGCTCGGAGTAGGTGTAAGAGTATAATTTGAACAGCACATACAGCACAAACGGTATCGTTATGAACATTAATTCCGAATAGTTGTCGAATGTGTAGAGCGCATACAGCAGAATGATTATCGCCATGGATATGCTAAGCATTCCATCCAAAGACTTTTTATCGTATTTAGATAATACTGAACGCGCATTTGAATGATTCTCCAACTCCATCTCAGTTCTTCTTTTTGTTAGAGCGAGGTATAACGCAAAAAAGTATGCTATGAGTATCAACCATTGGGACGGCTGCAGATTTACTACGAATGAGCCGCTTATGGCCCTGAGCAAAAAGTTCACGGAGATAAAATTAATATCCGCAAAAGGTACATTCTTGAAATAGAAGGTGTACATCTGAGTCAAAACGAACAATAACACAACTATGCCCAAGAATTTTATGCCTATGCTGTACGCAAGAAACAAAGATATGCACAGCAAAACTGCAGAGAACATAACTGCTTGCCAAACTTTTATTCGGCCGCTTGCGAGAGGCCTTCCCGATTTCTCTGGGTTGTTTCTGTCATACTCAGCATCTTTTATATCATTTATGATATAGTTTGCGCTTGAAACGAAGCATAATGAGACAAAACCAACAAGCAGCGGAATATAGTATGAAGAATTGAGCATAAGACCTCCAAAAAATGGGACTAAAAATATGAGCAGGTTCTTGTAATAATGGTGCATGCGCAGCAATCTCACAAAATCCATAAGCATAAGTTGATTTATGACAAATATGTTTAAATACATTGCAAACATAATCACATGCATGAAATTTCTGATAACGGGAGCGTCAGGGTTTTTGGGCTACCACCTCTGCAAATACCTTGCAAGCAAAGGCGAAGAGGTCGCAGGAATAGATATAAATGATTTTGAGTATGAAGAGCTGAAAGGCAAAGTGCAATTCTATAAAGGGGATGTAAGAGATAAACTGCTTATTGAGAAAATTACCAAGGATGTAGATGTGATTATACACGGAGCCGCTGCGCTTCCGCTGAGCTCAAAAGAGGAAATTTACTCAGTTAACTTAGGAGGCACAAAAAATATTCTCGACAGTGCGCTGAAGAATGGAGTGAATAGAGTAATATACATTTCATCAACAGCTGTGTACGGCATACCAAAAACACATCCTGTCACTGAAGAGTATCCGTTAGTAGGAGTAGGACCATACGGAGAAACGAAAATTAAATCTGAACAATTATGCAGAGAATATAGGAAAAAAGGGTTGTGCGTGCCTATCATAAGGCCTAAAACTTTTGCAGGACCGTACAGGTTGGGAGTGTTTCAAGTGCTTTGCGACTGGGTCGCATCTAAAAAGAATATACCAATAATTGGCAATGGCAAAAATAAGTACCAACTGCTGCACATATATGATCTAGTTGAGGCGCTGTACATAATGGCAAAAGCTGACTGCAAAAAAGTTAATGATGTGTTCAATATCGGGGCGCTTGAGTTCAAGTCAATGAAAGAAGACTTGCAAGAATTGCTTGATTATGCTGGGTACGGTAAAAAAGTTATTCCAATACCTTCTATTTTAGTAGTTCCGCCCCTGAAACTATTCGACAAGCTCCACATATCACCGCTGTATGAATGGGTGTATGAAACAGCAGATGTGGATCATTATGTTGATATATCAAAAATCATGAAGACGCTTAACTGGAAGCCTAAATACACCACTGCAGATGTGTGGATAGATACATATAAATGGTATGTTGAAAACAAAGATAAAATTAAGAAAACTGGGAAAACGCATAGAGTTGCATGGAAGCAGGGTATTTTAGAGCTGGCTAAGGTGGTGTTTTGAATAACATTACTTAATAGCAGTTGTTAAGTAATGCAGAATGCCTTCATTGCGCAGTTTTTGAAACATTAAAACGGTATATATCGCAGTCGCTAAAAAGAATAGCAGTATATTAGAGAACACAATCATAATTACTAAGTAAACTAGAGGAACTAACAAAGAGATTACTTTAACATTTAGATGACCAGATAAATAAAAAATCAAAAAGAAATACACAAGATATGAAAAAGATGTTGCATATGCCACTCCCAATATGCCATGCCCCTGTGTTATTAAGTAAATATTCAATATCACATTTATAGAAGCACATATGAGAGTTGCAACAGTGATTTTATTCTCCATACGCTTCGCGTATAAATAATTCCCTATCCTTCCTGAAACAAGGTTAAAAAATGATGCAACTGCGAGAACATTTACCAGTGCAATACTGTCATGAAATTGCGGTATAAAATTGTCTATTAAATAAGGTGCAACGAATATAATTGCAAGAATCGGGAAAACCATCACATAAGATGATAGAGTGAGAAGAACAGTTAGGTATTTTTGGAGTTGTTTTTCATCATCTGCTGCTTTGAGCATTCTCTGCCCAACCGGCTGGACTGTTGCACCGAATATTCCATATATGAATGAATTAATTGTCTGCGCAATACCATAAATACCTAATGCTGCAGGGCCAAGCATGATTACTGTGATTAAACTGTCAACCTGAGTGTAAAGCAATCCTGAGATTGATGAAACAAATAATCTAATCCCACCTCTTAATAATTCAATGAGTTTTGCAAAATCAAAGATTAGAGGAATATCTGAGATTTTATGCAAGTGCAGAATCAACCTAACCACTAATGGAATTCCCAAACCAACTAACGCACCTAACCAACCGTACGAATATGCTAATGCGAGCACAAGGATTAAGTTCAGAAAAACAACCAAAATTTCAACTGCGCTTGTATATTTAAACCGTCCTGCTGCCTGCAAATAACTTGTGATTATAGGACCTACTAACCTAAGTACTACAAGCAAGGAGAGTAAATACAATCCATACTTAAACTCCTGCGAATAATCTGAAAAATATGCAAATGCAAACACAGATACAGACAGTAATATTGACATAAATATTGTAAACATAAACTGCGTTGAGAAATATTTGTTTGAGAGTGTTGGTTTTTTATCATAATACAAAGCTACTTTTCGGAACATTTCAGAATCGGAACCTAGCTGCACCCACGGGGCATAATTGTACAGCATTATTATTGTATTTCTGAGGCCCATGTAATAGGGGCCGAGAATGCGCGCAAGTACTAATTCCCTAATGAAAGCCATCGAACGCTGCATGAAAAATGCTACTGTTGTTGCAAATGAGTCTGAGAAAATCCTGCGCATTGATATGATTTAATATGTTAAATTAAATATATTATCGTCGGTTATTATGCAATCTATTTTTACATCATGACTGTCCGCTGGCACATCATTTTTTATTTGCTCGCTAAAACACACTCCAATCTTAAATCCTTCAAAATCGGCTAAATACCGATCATAATACCCTCTACCTCTCCCCAGCCGATTTCCTTTTTTATCAAAAGCCAATCCCGGCACAATGATTAAATCAATTTTGCCGGGCCATTCCCTCTTCTCAATTGGTTCCATTATGCCATACATCCCTTCCACGTGTTCTCCTTTTCTATATTCCGCAAATTTCACAATATCATTTTCAATGTAAGGGAGCAGCACAACCTTATTTTTTGAATGTAAATCATCAATCATAAAAGAGGTTTGAACTTCATTAGGCAACGAATAATATAATGCAATAACTTCTGCATTAT